>CBFGNE010000220.1:0-6448 GCA_965649995.1 uncultured Mucilaginibacter sp. | reverse complement strand
CTCGCCACACAATCCTATGTTTTCGGCTTGTTGCTTTAAGTTTTCGGCTTCCAGCCCCCGGGGGATATCGGGCTTGCAGAAGTAATACACAGCATTTTTGGGCAACATGCCCAGCACTTTGCTGATATCCTTATCATTCACCATCCCTATTACAAAATGGAGCTGTTTGTAACTTACCGAACTAATGTTTTTCAGCACTTCGGCTATCCCTTCGGGGTTATGGCCGGTATCGCAAATAGTGAGGGGAGTAGTGCTGATCACTTCCCAGCGGCCATGCAAGCCGGTAAGTTTCTTTACTTGTTTTAGCGCTGTGGCGATGTGCGCATCGGTAATATTAAAACCCTGCCCGCGCAGTTCATCTACCGCCGATAAAACGGTTTTAAGGTTTTTTACCTGGTAGCTGCCGGGTAAGTCGAGTTGAAGGGCAAGTATTGGCTCATCCGAAAACGCAAAGGTGGGCAGTACTTGCTTTTGTACTTCTACCGATAATAAATGCAAATCGCTGTTTTGCGATACGATATCCCAATTTTCGGATGCAAACTCTATCGGGCTGCGTTCCTTTTTTGCTTTGTTCAAAAATACTTCAGAGACTTCTGGTTGATGTTCGCCTATTACAACAGGTACGCCCGGTTTAATGATACCAGCCTTTTCGCCTGCTATCAGCTCCAGGGTATCGCCCAGCATATTCATGTGGTCCCAGCCAATGTTGGTGATAACCGATAGCAGCGGCGTAATGATATTGGTAGAATCCAGCCTTCCGCCGAGCCCAACTTCCACTACGGCTACGTCCACCTGTTCTTTTGCAAATACATCAAATGCCAGTGCAACCGTCATTTCAAAAAAGGAAGGTTCTATTTCGTCAAAGTCCGCACGATGCTCCACCACAAAATCAACGACGGTTTGCTCGCTTATCATTTCGCCATTGATGCGGATGCGCTCCCTAAAATCCTTTAAATGCGGAGAAGTATACAACCCGGTTTTATAACCCGCCGTTTGCAATATTGCTGCCAGCATGTGCGAGGTTGAGCCCTTACCGTTGGTGCCGCCTACATGGATGCTTCTAAACTTATGCAGCGGGTTATCTAGTCGATCGCACAATTCCAGCGTATTGGTCAGGTCCTTCTTAAAAGCAGATGCGCCCACACGGGTGAACATGGGCAGCTGGGTGTAGAGGTAGTCGAGCGTCTGTTTGTAGTTCATCAGTTAGTAGCAGTGGCGGTGGCAGTTGCAGTCGGTATGGGGTGCGAGCAGTTAGTTTTTTGGTTTCGGGAGGAACTTCTCGGGACTATTAGCCATCGAATTCAACATCCTTCCGATTTCCTCGTATTTTATTCGTAGCGAATCGAATTCTTGTTTGTTGATATATTCACAATCCAATGCAAAGTCAGCCAGATGGAAGTTTCAGTGGCTTCGCCGTCCGCGTCGGTCATTTTTGATGTGAAATGTTTAGGATAGATACGTTTCCGGTAACCCTCTCCGATATTTGTACAAACTGATCTTGAAGACCGCCTTATTTGGTCTGTAAGGGCGTATGTTTCTTCTTTTGGGAATTTTTTTGATAAGTGAAAAATATTCCTCGCAGCTTCAAAGGCCGACTGATAAACTTTGAGTTCTTTAAAAGTTCCTGTCATTTTTTTAGTTGTTAATAAACAAACTTCCTAAAAAAATACTGCCACTGCAACTGCTGCCGCCACTAAACTCAGTTCAACTTAAACACAAAAGTCATCGTCCCCTTTTGGCTATCCGGGGCGGTATCTGATGCGTTGAATTGTGAGTTTAGCAAAGCATTCTCGCATTTTTGTAACAGGTCCGAGTCTGTTATCGTAGTCCCACGGGCACCTGCAACGGCCGAAATGACCCTGCCGTTTTTATCCACCGTAATATCAACCACCACTTTGCCGCTGTGGCGTTTGTCATCACTAACGCTTGGGCGGCTTACAAAGGCACGCTGTGTAAGGTTCAAATTGCCGCCATTACCGCTACCTGTACCGTTATAGTTATTGGTGAGCGTTGTACCGGTGGTTTTGCCCTGGTTACCCGGGGTACTGCCAGTGCCATCGCCTTCGCCGGTGCCGTTATTGGTTTTGCCTTTGTAAAGCGCGTTTTGGTTTACCGTTGGTTTTACAACGGGCTTGGTAACCGGCTGTGTGGCCACTGTTTTGCTTGGCGTTTTAGAGTTTACTGCCACTTCGGGTGCGTCCTCCGTATTTTGGGTCACCACGTTTTTATCGCTGGTTTCTTCCTGTTGTTTTTCTTCGGTCGGCGTGGCCTCGGTTACTTTATCGGGCTTGGTTTGGTTTGCCTTTTCGGCTACCGAAGGTTCGTCAACGCTCATGTAATCGCTGCCCATGCCCTCGTCAACCGTACCATAGTTAACCAATATGCCCCCAGTGCCATCTTCTTGCTTTTCGGGTGCTTGTATCACAATATAAAAGCACAGGGCAATCACCGCAGCCAGTATAATACCTGTTGCGGCAAACGCTTTTGGATAATTATTTTCTTCCCTGTAGTCCATTTTTTTCAGTTTGCAGTTTTCAGTGGGCAGTTTGCAGTAAAAAAGGACGGTTCAACTGCTAACTGCGAAGCGCCCACTGCCAACTTCTTCTTTACCCCTTATGCACAGTAGCCAGTACCAATTTTATATTCAATTTTTGTGCTATATCCATTATTTCTACCACATCCTGTATGGCAACCGTACGATCCACAGATAGTACAATGGTTACGTCGCTCGCCCGGTCTTTATAGGTGCCTATAACAGTAGGCAGGTCGGCCAATGCCACTTCCTTTTTATCAACCGTATATTTAAGGTCTTTATCTATAGTAACATTAACGGTTTTTTTCGACATTGATTTCCCGCTGGCCGATTTTGGCAGCAACAATTTGATAACGTTTGGGTTGGTAACCGTAGATGCTATCAAAAAGAACAAAAGCAGGAAGAACATGATGTCGTTCATGGCCGAGGTGTGTACCTCTGCAGTTGCACCGCGTTTTCTCTTTCTTAAATTCATTTGCTTGGCTCCTCTAACAGGTCAATAAACTCAATGGCATCTGTTTCCAGTTTCAAAATTACTTTATCTACCATCATATTTAAAATATGGTAGCATACGTACGCAATGATCCCCACAAATAAACCCGCTGCTGATGTTACCATTTTAACGTATAAACCGGCAGATATTACACTCATGCTGATGTTATCCGTTTTAGAGATGTCGTAAAAGATTTTAATTACCCCTGCAATAGTACCCAGGAAGCCGAACATGGGGGCAATACCTGCTACAATGCCTATAATACCGATATTTTTTTCCAGCTTGGATACTTCCAGTTTGCCTATGTTCTCAATAGCGCCTTCAATATCTTTTATAGGGCGGCCGATACGCAGCAGTCCTTTTTGCAGCATGCGCCCCAGCGGCGAGTTGCTGTTTTTGCAGATGGCTATGGCCGACTCTAAATTACCCGACATGATGCTGGCGCGAACCTGTATCATTAAGTGCGATTCGTCTTTAGAGGCCTTACGGATAGTAAAGAAGCGTTCGAAGAATATCACGAGGCCCAATACGGCCAGTATCCCGATAGGGATCATTACCCAGCCGCCTTTTATCAGTAGGTCGCCAAAGTGTAATTCCTCGGTTGATAATTGTACCGCTTGCTGGCCAGCTTGCCTGGCAGTATCTATCAGTTTTGTTGTTGTATCTGTTACCTGGGCGAATAATAAAGTCATTTGTTGTGGTTTCTGTGATTAGTTAAAGATGTTCCTCTTTGTGCATTATTTTTTAGCTCGGACAGTACCCGTATGTTTCGAATCGATGAATTGACTGTAAGAGTCGGCAGGTATTTTTTTGGCTGCCAACAGTTGCTTCTTTCTTTCTTCGGCAAGCTCTTTACTTATAAAAGTGCCTACAGAAACGTTGATACGCCTGCCGAACATGTCGGGGACAATTTTGGCATCGATACCCTTCGCCTTGAAGGCCCTGATCGCCTCACCGGCTTCGGCGATGTCTTTAAACGATCCGGCTAATAATTCCCAACGCGAAATGTGGGTGGTATCGTTTACAATGGCTGCTTTTTTTATTGCAGAATCTGCCGGAAGCGGTCGTTTCAGCGTGGTAGAATCGGTGTCTTTTTTTGTTTTTGCCGTATCTTCCTGCACTATGATCATCTTCGGTGCTTCTGCCGGTTGTTCTTTTTTGTTACCGAACGATAGGTTAAAGGATTTGGAGTTGTAGCGCTGAATTACCAATATGGCAACGGTTGTAGCTATCAGGGTAAGGATAATAAACACCCACATATTGGTGCGGCGCTTGTTCCGGGCCATGTTTACCAGGTATTCCTCTTCGGTAGGGTCTATATGGTAAGGGATTGGGGCGTATTGCTCCTCTGCCTGCTGTGGTGCGGGCGCATAGCTTTGTGTTTCGGGTTCGTTGGCTTCCACGGCGGGCTGTTTGCCTATTTTATTAAGCTTGATAGTTGGGTAGCCAAAAAACTCCGGGTCGGTACCGGAAACAACGTTAGGCCTAAACAGCAAATGCAGGTTATTGGTGTAGAAGTACCCGAGGTCGGCCAAAGCTGCCTCGCCTAAAGCGGCCTGCTGTTTTAGTGCCGACACAAACTTTTCGGTAAAGTATTTTGAGGATGCTACCGAGATCTTCTTTTTTTCGGCAATGTGTATGGCCAGCGTATCGTCGTCGTCCAAAAACTGCGGATCGAATTGTACGCTGTAGCCGGGCGGATAAAATTTACCCTCCCTATCGCTATAATAGCCGTTTACGCGGGTGTGAGCAAAATAGCCAAGCCCGGGTACGTTTACATCGCCATGTTGCCCAAGCACTTC
This sequence comes from uncultured Mucilaginibacter sp., assembly GCA_965649995.1. GTDB lineage: Bacteria > Bacteroidota > Bacteroidia > Sphingobacteriales > Sphingobacteriaceae > Mucilaginibacter. Next base: position 1,620 of record CBFGNE010000220.1, on the reverse strand, counting down.
GCTTATATAGTAGCCTACATCCATTCGCTAAAAGTACGGATAATTATAAAACATCAAAAAACCTAAAAAGCAAAGCCCACTCCGCCAAATACATTAAGCCCATAATTTGGGTAATAAAGCCATGTTTGGTTGCTGGTGCTTAAAATATTATTTACCTGTAAAAATACCGATACCTTTTTGTTTACTTTATAAGTAGCACCGCCGCTCAAATCTGCAAAGGAAGCTATTTTAGAGCTTACCGGAGAAGACGCTAATGGATTGGAAGAGGATACCAGCGGCTTGTCCTGTGTAGCCCCGCGGAACAGCAGCGATCCGTTAATATCCACCGTATTACTAATGTGGATAACGGTACCGGCCGTTAACTTAAAGGTGGGCAGGTTCCAGGCATCAGCCTCGGTAGCCATTTTATAATCTTTAACCTCTACACGGCCAAACAGGTCGAAATCTTCGGTTGCTTTAAAATCAAGTTCGCCATTAAAGCCGCTTATGCGTGCTTTGCCTCCATCGTATATTACGCCGAATTTATTGCCGGTGTTAGCAAAATCGTTTACAAATAAAGGCAGGTTTTTTACGTTGTTGCGGAAGATAGCCGCTTTAAAGCTTAGCCCCGGGGCTAATGTGCCCTTAAGCCCAATGGTGATATCCAGCTGGTCTACCGAGTTTACCAGGTTTAAGTTTTCGCCCAAAAAGGGGTTGGTTTCGCTAAATTCTTTTATAGATGCACGGTTTACGTCGCCTTTGGCTTCGGCAAACAAGCGCACATATTTTGGTATTACCTGGTACTCCAGTTTGGCAGCCGGGAAAATGAAGACCCTATCAGAAAAGCCAAACTCTTTTACAATGTTAATACCCGCATCTACCTTATAATTTTCGCCCTGGAACTTGATGTATGGGTTTGCCCTTACAATACTGTTGCTGACAGAATACGCAGCATCTTTAGACGTAGTAAGGTCTAACGAACCAGCCAACCCGGCATAAAACTGTTTAACGGTTTGGTTTAAAAAACCCGATAACACCAGGTTGTTTTCTTTTGCGCTGTAGGCATTGCTAAAAATGTAACCTTTAAGCTTTACCGCATAGGTAAAGGCGTTTTCTTCGTCTTTAAAGTTTTTAGCCAGCTCGCCCTCGGCACCAATGGTGTTAAAGGTTTGCTTTGTGGGTTCGAATTCGTAATTTAAAGGAACTACGCCCGATGGGTTATCACCATAGAACCAGGTGCCACGGCGTTTATAGCTGATACGGCCGGTAAGCGTATTTTCTGTATTGATGCTTTTGCCAAACACGCCAAGCTCGTCGTTAATTTCGTTTTGCTTGTATTGGTTGCCTGCCTGTGCAAAGTGCTTTAAAAAGCCGCCAACCTGTAAGGCCTCATCGCGCCCGTTGGCAAAATAAGCCTCGCCATAAGTGGTTTTTAAACTACCGGCGCCAACTTTAATGTAGTTGTTCAGCAATACCGAATCCTGTTCGGCCGGGCGTTTCATGGCTTCCAGTTCGCCTATGTTATTGTCCTGTTGTAGTTTTTTATCAATCGGGGTATACACCAAAGGCGCTTTAAAAGGTGCAGCTTCCTCCAGCCCGGGGTTACGGCGTATTTTTACCGCCTCGGCCAAAACCGGTTTG
>CBFGNE010000219.1:0-6448 GCA_965649995.1 uncultured Mucilaginibacter sp. | reverse complement strand
GCACAGGATGGGCCCCGCCGTTACCCGCGCCGCGTAGTAAGGCGCTTACCGCCACAGCAACGCCCGCAGCGTTACCGCCCTGTAGATGATTGGTACAAACCCAAAGTGGGTATTGCCGGCGGCTTAAACATCAGCAACACAGTTGATGCCTACAACGCCGATTTTAGCACCAGCAGCGTAGCAGGCGCACACATTGGGCTTACATTTGAAGTGCCCATTGCTTACCCACTATCCTTTGCGCCCGAATTTTTGTTTTCGCAAAAAGGTTACAAGGCCGAAACTGTTGACGGCACCTTCCGCCAGCGCACTAATTTTATTGATATCCCCCTGCTTGCCAAATTGCGCGTAACCCGTGGGTTCAACATTGTAGTTGGCCCGCAGCTTACCTTCCAAACATCAACCCGTAATACTTACAATGATGGCTTTAGCACCATTTACCGCGACAATTATGACAGCGTACGCGATAAAAGCTACCTCTCGGGTTTAATTGGCGTAGGTTTCGACCTGAACAGGAATACCGAACTCCGTTTCCGCTATGCGTTAGATTTTAACCAAAACCGCGGCGACGAAAATTCTGCCATCCCCGATTACCGCAACCAGGTTTTCCAGATAGGGTTGGGCTTTAAGTTTCAATAATATTACCTCTCCCGATAAAACAAAGGGGATGACCGAAATGGCCATCCCCTTTGTTTTTTGTTTTCAATCCTCTATTTATACTTCGTACCCGTATGCCTTAAATATGCCTCGCCAAAAATCAAGGTGCCTATCCCAGGCGTGGCAACCAAAGGGCAGTTTGTTATTATTTATGCTGAGTCCGCGTTCGGGGTTGTTCTCAATAGCAAAAGCCATCGCCTCGCGGTAGCCCGGAATTTTTAAAATTTTGCGCTTCCGGTTAACCTCTATGCTCCAAAAAATATCTTCGTTGTAAAGGTGGTGTGTCCGGGTGTAGTAGTACGCAATTTCCTCTTTCATGGTTAAAGTAACATCATAAAACTTCTTTATCCGCCTTAAAGAAAAGCCCCCGTTACCAACTTTGTTTTCTATTTGCATCAATGATGGCAAGCCGTCTTTACTAACATTAAAGCGCGTGTGCCAATAACTTATTAATTTGGATTTTGTGGCCTTTACAATATCGGGGTAATCGTACTTATGTATCCATGGGGCGCCAATGTAATCGTAGCCCCGGTTACACCAATCTTGCAGTTCGTCCCTAAAAACAAAAACATCAAGCTGGTATATCAGCATAAAGTCGTAATTCAAAAACCGCTCGTAAAACTCGGTGGCCATTGCCAGGTTGTTGTAGCCTTTAGGGTCTTTAAAATATTTATCGTCGAAAGTTTCTGTTAAAAAAGGTGCCTCGGTAAGCTCAACGGGCATCTCTCCCGATTCTGGCTTAACCACAATCAATGTGTGGGCCGATAACGTCTTTTTTAATTGATCAAGCGATACCTGCTCCAGTGGCGATAATGTTTTTTTATGAAAGGGGATAACTATGGCTACTTTAAAGTCGGTCATGTAATGATAGTTGGTTGTTTTTTTAATCTGCGTTAAAAGCCTGCATATCAATCAGCTTTCGGTAAGTGCCCTTATTTAGCATCAGCTCCTGATGGCTGCCTTGCTCTACTACTTTGCCGGCCTCCAGCACAATAATAATATCGGCATTTTGAATGGTGCTTAAGCGGTGCGCTATGATGAGCGAAGTACGGTTCTTCATCAGGTTATTCAAAGCATCCTGCACCAGTTTTTCCGATTCGGTATCCAATGCCGAGGTAGCTTCATCCAGCAGCATGATAGGGGGATTGTTTAGCACCGCCCTTGCAATACAAATACGCTGCCTTTGCCCGCCGGAGAGTTTGGCCCCCCTGTCGCCAACGTTGGTATCGTAACCTTTATCTGTTTCCAAAATAAAATTATGGGCATTGGCTATGCGCGCGGCCGCCTCTACCTCGCCGGGCTGTACATCTTTTTTACCAAAGGCTATATTATTGTAAATGGTATCGTTAAACAGTACCGATTCCTGGTTTACCACGCCCATTAAAGCACGCAGCGAATACGAGCTTACCTGTTTAATATCTTTTCCGTCTATTGTTATGGTGCCTTCCTGCGGGTCCATAAAGCGGGGGATCAGGTCCATCATGGTAGATTTACCCCCGCCCGACGGGCCTACCAGGGCCACTGATTTCCCTTTTGGCACGGTGATGTTTACGTTTGATAAAACCTGCTTCTCCAGGTAAGCAAAGGTTACATTTTCAAAGCGGATGGCATCGTTAAAGCCGGTGAGTTCCACGGCATCTTTTGCATCCATTACCAAAGGTTTTTCATCTATCAGCGCCAGCACGCGTTCGCCCGCTGCTATGCCCGAATGGATATTACCGAAAGAGTCTGTAATGGCTTTGGCAGGGCGTACCAATTGAGAAAACAATACAATAAAAGAAACGAAGTTTTTTGCATTGAGCTCTGAGGTGTGGTTAAATATCATATACCCGCCGTACAGCATAATGAATGCCACCATGGTGATAGATAAGGCCTCGGATACCGGGGAGGCCAGTTGCTGGCGCCTCGCCATCGACTTTGCAATTTTAGAATAACGCTTATTTTCCTCATTAAAGCGCTCTTTTACAAAATCGGTAGCGTTAAAAGCTTTTACTATTTTAATTCCGGAGAGGGCTTCGTCCAGGTAGCTGATCATGTTACTGTACGATTGCTGCCCCGCTATGGCCTGCGCCTTTAAGCGTTTTACAATACGCGATATGATAAAGCCGGACAGTGGCAGCACCAGCAGCGAAATGAGCGTGAGCTTAACCGATATTAAAAACAGCGCCACTAAAAAACCAATGAGTTGTAAAGGTTCTTTAACAACTACCTGCAGTGTACTGGTTACCGAAAATTGAACCACCTGCACATCTGATGACACTTTGGTTAAAATATCGCCCTTGCGCTCGTTATTAAAAAAACCGAGATGCAGGTTCATTACGTTATTGAACACCTCGCGGCGTAAATTTAACAGGGTATAAACCCTCAGGTTCTCCATGATGCGCTGAGAGAGGTACCTGAAAAAATTGCCTAAAAAAACCGAAACAACGGTTACCGCGCAAACAAATTTGAGGGCAGTCCACCTGTCGTAGTTTGTAAGGTAATATTGCAGGTAATATTTAAACCAGCCCGAGATATCGAGCGCTGATGGCTTAGCCGCGGATGCCGCTGCTTTGGCGGTTTCGCCCCCAAAATCAAACAAAGTTGTTAACAGCGGCCCTATCAATACAATTACACTGGTGCTAAATATTACGTATAACAGCGTGAAAATTACATAGGGCACAGCAAATTTCCCGATTGGTTTTGCAAAGGACAGCAGACGAAAGTATGTCTTCATTAAAAAATTATAGAGGTGCAAAGTTAGCAGTAATTAGCTAATTACCGTATGGTGCAATTATGCAGGCAAAAGCAGCGGCTTTATGGCCTGCCAGGCCATATCAACCGTTATAATGCTAACGCAAGGGTAACGGTCATTTGCATCCGTTTGGTATATACAGTTCCAATTGCAGTAATAGCAGTCCATTTTTTGGTAAACACAAAGTGGCCCGTTTGCAACATCGGCAGGGTAAGGTACAAACCTATCAAAATGCCCTCCGCCGGTAATACAAACCGAAGGCGTATCCAGCGCAACAGCCAAGTGGATGGCACCGCTATCATTACCTATTATTAATGTTGCTGCCGCTACCATTTCTGCTAATTGCGGCAGGGTTGTTTTACCGGTAATATCAACAACATTGGCAGATGCAGCAAGTTGGCATATCAACGCATTTTCTTCTGCTTCATTAGCGCCGCCGGCAATGTAGATGGTTTGGGAGCTTTGCAAGCGAATGAGTTTAATCAGCGCAGCAAACTTTTCGCTTTCCCAACCCCGCTTTTGCAAGCCCGCACCGGGGAATATAATAATGCCCGCCTTCGGTTTTGGCGCTACAGGTATTGAAGGTTTATTTATTAAAAAGGATTCGCCCAGTACCTGCTGAAAAAAGAATTTATTGCGGTGGAACTCGTGGTATATTGTAGCCGGCAAGTTTAATCTGCGGGTATAAAACTTGTCGGTTTTGGCTTTGTATTTTTGCTCGATGCCTTCGGTATTGCTTTCAAAGCCTATAGTTTCTTTTGCGGCGCAAAGCGCCGCAAGCCCGTCGCTTATAAAAATGCGTGTGCTGGATGGGTTAAGCACCACTTCATAATTCCGTTTAAATAGCTGCCATCCTAATTTAAAAACTGCACCCGGATAGTAATAAAGCTGCAGCGCTTTGGTGAAGTAAAATTTAGAAACCACCCCGCTATCGTATGCCAATGCCAAATCCTGCCACACCGCGTTGCCCAACAACTCTACTTCGTAATTGCGGTACTTTGCCGATCGCTTTACTTCTGCAATAAAATTCCTTACCAGGATATAATCGCCGATAGCATCCGTCTTGATAATGAGTAATCGCTTGCTTCCGCTGCCGCGAAACAAGGCAAAAAAACGGAACAGGTAGGGTAGCTTCAGCAGTATGAATCGGGTAAGCCTGAATAAATTCCTGTTTTGAGCCATTAACAAACGGTAGATTGAAATTTACTTTGTATACTTTTTCGGGCTTTAATATTTACTTTGCGCCGGATAAGAGCAGCAAATATAACAGTATACCTTCCTTAAAAATGACCGCCGCAATAATGAATGATAAAATAAGCATCATAGTGGTTACTTACAATGCGGCAAAAACCCTGCAAACCTGCCTCGATAGCGTTTATATGCAGACCTATCCGGGCATCGAACTCATTGTTATTGACGGCGACAGCACAGATGGCACGCAGGAAATTTTAAAGGCAAACAGCAACAAGATCAATTACTGGAAAAGCGAGCCGGATACGGGCATTTACGATGCCATGAATAAAGCACTTAAACAGGCCACGGGCGAATGGATCTATTTCCTGGGTGCCGACGACGAGTTACTGCCCGCTTTCTCCGCCATGGCCACCGAACTAAAAAGCCCAAACACCATCTATTATGGTAGTGTGCTCACCCGCGGGCTACAACCCCTCGGCCCGGTGTCTGTTTATTATTGGGCCAAGCACGGTGTTATCCAGCAATCTATTATTTACCCCAAAATAGTGTTCGAAAAATACAGTTATAATTTAAAATACAAATCATCTGCCGATTTTGCCCTGAACATGCAGTGCTTCGGCGATAAACACCTTGAGTTTAAATACCTCGACCATGTGATTGCCAGGTTTGCCGATACAGGCGTTTCGGGCCAATCGCGGGATATGGTTTTTGAGCGAGATAAACCGGGGCTTATTTTAAAGAATTTTGGCTTTAAAATTTGGTTAAGGTTTACCATCAGGAAACTAAGAGGGAAAAATTAACGTCGCGAAAGCCTTAGCGGCTGGCCAATACTTCCTCGTATAGCTTCAAGTACTGCTTCGCGGTATCATCCCAATTATACTTTTCGGCCTGTGCCATTACTGATGTCGAACGGCTGTTTGCTTTAAAATCGTCCATCCCGTTTTTAAAAACCTGCTGCATGGCGGCGGCTTCAAAACTTTCAAAGTAATAGGCAGCATCGCCTGCTATTTCGGGCAGCGAGGTACGGGTAGAACAAAACACAGGCTTGCCAAAATGCATTGCCTCAATAACGGGCAGGCCAAAGCCCTCTGCTATAGAGGGGAATACAAAGGCCTCGCAGTTTTTATAGTACCATGCACGGTCGTCGTCGCTTACAGGTCCGGTTATTTTTAGACGGTCCAGGCAGTTGTATTTTTTTGCCTGCTCCACAATTTCTGCTTCGTATGGTGTTTTTATCCCCGATATCACCAATTCATAATCATTCCCGGCAAGTAAAGCGGGCAGTACGTGAAAGTTCTTCTTGGGCGATACAATGCCTATGGCAAACAAAAAGGGCCGTAGGGGTATGTATGCCGGGCTATGCCCCTCCTTTATTATCAGTTTATCTGCACCATTGTAAATCACGCTGATTTTGCCGGCAACATGCGGAAAATAAGCAAGGACATCGTTTTTGGTGAAGTTAGAGATGGTTACTATCCTATCGCATTTGTTGATGCGCTGGCCTAATTTGTCAAGATAGGTTTTCAGCTTATCGGGGGGAAGGTTCTCGTGTACCTGGTTAATATCGTGTATGGTAAGTATTTTTTTTCCGCTATGTACTTTCTTCGGTTTCAGTCGCGAAAGCTGATCGGTAAAGTGGAACAGGGCTACTTTATTGCTGTTGATAAAGAAAAACTTATTATACTTTTTAAGATAAGTTTTTTCCACAGCATCGGCATCAAACTCGCTGGCAGTACCCGGATATAAGAAATAATCAAGATCAAAACGGGACGAATTGTTGCGCAGCAGCGCCTTACCCAGGCTTTTACCAAAGGAGTACAACCCGGTATTGCGGTAACGCATGGAATCGAATGTAACTAAAACACG
>CBFGNE010000218.1:0-6456 GCA_965649995.1 uncultured Mucilaginibacter sp. | reverse complement strand
TGTCAAATGGCTCTTGCATGCGTTTTTAGATGGTTGTGCGCTGCAAAGCTACCAAAATAACATTTCCCCGTCGCGTTAAATCCCCGTTTATATCTGCGAATAAGCGGTTGGCACCAGCATGGTTGATGTTATCTTATTCACCAGCAGGGCATCGGCATACTCGGGTACGGCACTTATTTTTTTCCACTGAGCATCACCAATAAAAGCCTTCCAATGGGCTTCTTTGGCTGCCAAATCATCAAAGGTTACCATATAGGTAAGGTTGGGGCGCTGCGGGCCAATAATGGTTTCGCCCCAAAATACAGGCTTAAAGCCAAGGCGTTTAAAAATGTCTATCTCGCCCTGGTCGTTAAACATTTCTATTTTCTTTTTACCGGCGGCCTCACTGGCGCTTTGGTATTGGCGCAATTCAAATATACGCGGGGTTTTTGGCGGGGCAACCAGCAGCGGGCTATGCTTAAAAGCCTTCATCAACGAGCTTTCTATACGCTCGTATGCCGGTGCCGAGGCGGGTGCGTTAAGGTATGCTGCGCCCTGTTTTTTCCATTCGGCATCTTTGCCAATATTATCGGCAATATGGCTTAAATGGGCTAAACCGTTATAAGTGGTCAGCACGTATATTTTTGTTTGCCCTTCGGGTTTCAGTTCGGTAAAAACGCCTACATGCCTTATGCCAATGCGGTTTAGCGCGGGGATAGCAGCATGCTGAAAGTAATCTTCCACCAGTTTTTGCTGGGTTTCGTTTTTGAGGGTATAGGTACGCAGCTCATAATAATCGGTACCATGGGTGGGTGGGTTGGTGGGTTGGGCGGCCATAACGGCAGCAGGGGCAACAGTAGCAACTGCACCGCTTACCAATGCCGATTTAACAAACGAGCGTCTTTTCATAAAATAATAGAATAATGGTTTTGCTAAGATAGGATATTTTTGGATTTTGGATTTTAGATTTCGGTTTGGAGTATCATTTTTTAGAATTTCAGCTTTAGAATTTAGAATTTCAATAACAGGGTGAAAAAACGCCTTACGAAAGGGCAGTTACACCCTGTTTCGGGGTTTGGCTTTTGCCTTACTTTACCTTATGCAATTCGCCTACTACACCATGAGTTTAACCGAAGCCCGGCATATTTCGTTTTATAAAAGCGGCGAAACCCTGTTGGTACCCGCCCAAAGCCAGGTGGAACGCCTTAAAGGGAAAATAAAGGTGCGGTTTACATTCCCAAAAAATAATGCTACCGAAATTGAGGAGGTAGTTGCCGATAACGAGGAGGGCTATGTACGCATGGTAACCTCAAAAGGTGCCGAGTTTAACGCCGGTCCGCTGTTCGATCAGTTGTACGTTTGGTACGATTATATTGTGAAAAGGTAAAGAGCGAGAGAAGCCAAGGCATTCTGAAAAACATCACAACGTATTGATAGTCGATTGCTTCTTTTAAATAAGTGTCTCAGGTACAAAATGAAACCCACCGTCCTCATCCAGGCTAATTAACCCGGTCACTCCCCGCCCGCCAATTTACGCCATAGCCACCCGCAAATAGCTCGTTGGCCAGCATTTTTATACAAAACAGCCCTTTGTTTTACACCCTCAATCAATTAAGGCATCCGTGCTGGTTGTATATCAAATATCTGCGCTCATTTTCATAACTTTATCACTTGGGTTGCGTACAAAACCGTAATCTTCGCTTTTCCGATCAGAAGGAATTGCCGGCCAATTATTAAGCTAAAAATGTTGTCAAAAATATAATGAGGGTAAAGGTTGTGCCTTTTTTTCAATTCGTATTGTTGCCTGTGCAATATTTTGGCAAACAACTGCTAACGGGTGGTTTATTTGCTGTATTGTTTTTTGTTGCCACCGCCGCATACGGGCAATACCAAAACGCCTATAAAAGCACCCTTACTATAAACGAGGGGCTATCGCACAGCAACGTAAAATTTATTTTTAAGGATAAACAAGGCTATATATGGTTTGCAACAGACGATGGGCTGGACCGGTACGATGGTTACACCGTAAAAGTATACCGCCATACCGCCAGCGATAAAACCTCGCTAAAAAGCAATAACATTATCACCATGGGCGAGGATAGCGCAGGCAACCTGTGGATAGGCACCGCCGGTGGTATAAGCCTGTACAACCGCGATACCGATTCGTTCAGTAATTTTGGTATGGATAACAAAAACGACGGTGCCCTATCCAGCAACGAAGTTAACGCTATGTATACCGATAGTAAGGGCAATTTTTGGGTAGCTACCACGTCGGGTTTAAACCTGATGGATGCAAAGACCCGCAGGTTTAAGCATTTTTTGTACCAGTCGTATATCGACTACACGCCCGAACACCATATATACGCCCTTACAGAAGGCCCCGCCGGCACACTGTGGCTGGCCACTGATGGCGGGCTGCTTAACCTGAACACCACAACCGGTAAATTTACGCAGTACGCGCACCATAATGGCGACAGCAACAGCCCCGGCAGCAACAGCATACGTGCTATTTATAAAAACAAACAGGGCAATTTATGGCTGGGTACCTATGATAAGGGGCTCGATTTTTTTAACACGCAAACCAAAACGTTTAGCCACTACACCAAACAGCCTGGTAATAAAAACGCAATCGTTAACAATAACATATTCGCGCTGGCCGGGGCGGCCGATAATAAATTATGGGTGGCCACCGAAGAAGGGCTGGAAAGCCTGGACCAAAATACGGGAGTGTTCGATCATACCTATAATAAGTTTTTTGATAAAGCAAGCTCGGTAAACTACGTGCTCGAGCGCGACAACATCCTTTGGGTGGGCACTTTTGACGCGGGCGTTTGCAGGTACAATAACAATGTTTCGTCGTTTCCGCATTTCTATAGTGAGACACCAGGCCCAGGCCAATTATCTAACAACCATATCCACTGCTTTGCCGATGTGGGCAACGAGATATGGATAGGCACCGATGGAGGCGGAATAAATTATTTTGATAAGGCCGCTAAAGATTTTACGCATGATAATTTGGGCCTTACCGGCAATAAAGTGCTGGCCATGGTAAAAGATAGGAACAACAAAATATGGGTGGGTACTTACGGCAACGGGCTGGATGTATTGGATAGCAAAACAAAAAGGCTGGCCCACTATGATAAAGGCGACAAGCCAAACCAGGTAAGCAACCTCAATATTTTTGCACTAATGGTGGATAGGCTGGGCGATATTTGGGTAGGCGTGGATGAAGGCGGCGTAAACATTATACATAACGGCGCGGTGGTAAAAAGGTACCGGTACAACACCCGCGATACTGCCAATTCCCTTAGCAATGATGATGTGCGGGCTCTGTACCAGGGCAAGGATGGAAAGATATGGGTAGGCACTTTTAACGGCCTTAACCTTTTTAACCCTGCCACAAACACCTTTAAGCATTACAAAAATTTTAATACCGGTTTAACGAATAATACAATATCGGCCATTTTTGAGGATAACAAGGGCACCTTATGGGTAGGCACGCTCGGCGGCGGTTTAAACAGCCTTGATAAAAAGAGCAACAAATTTATAGCCTATCATTTCCCTAATGATGGCATATACTCCATGATCTCGTCAATTCAGGAGGACGACCTTAGCTATATGTGGGTAAGTACTACCAACGGCCTTATCCGCTTTATGCCCGGTACTGCCCAATTCAGGCATTTTACTACGCTTAATGGTTTACAGGCTGCCGCATTTACCACCAGCGCGGGTTTAAAAACAGCAAGTGGCAGGTTGTTTTTTGGCGGGCTTAATGGTTTTAATATCATCAACCCCCGTCGGTTGCCCTTTAATAAACATGCGCCTGCGGTTGTTATCAGCGGGTTTCAGCTCTTTAATAAAAATGTAGCTATCGGCCCAAAATCGCCGCTTAAACAGGCTATATCGCAGGCTAAAGAGATTCGGCTGGATTACAAGCAATCGGTGTTTTCTATAGAGTATACGGCGCTAAATTACACCCTGTCTGATCTTAACCAATACGCTTATCTGCTGGATGGTTTCGAAAAAGAATGGAATTACGTTGGCAGCCAGCGGGAAGCTACATACACCAATTTAGGCCCCGGCACCTACACTTTTAAGGTAATGGCTGCCAATAACGATGGTGTTTGGGCCCCGCGCCCGGCCACTATCAAAATCATCATCCAGGCGCCTTTTTGGATGGAAACCTGGTTTAGGATAGCAATGATAGTAGCGCTGGTGGTATTGTTTTATGGCTATTACCGTTTTAGGCTAAGCGAGGTAAGCCGGAAGAAAATTATATTAGAAAGGTTGGTAGAGCGCCGTACCACCGAGATAAAAAGGCAGGCAACCGAGTTGAAAAATAAATCGGAAGAACTTACCGCTATTAATGGAGAGCTGCAAGCGCAATCGGAAGAATTGCGCGAACAGCGCGAGCAGGAGCTGAGCGCAAGGATGGATGCCGAGCGGGCCAATAAGGCCAAAAGCATTTTCCTGGCCACCATGAGCCATGAGATACGCACGCCAATGAACGGCGTAATGGGCATGGCATCGCTGCTTTGCGAAACCAAGCTTGATAGCGAACAGCGCGAGTACGCCGAAACCATCCGCATCAGCGGCGAAAGCCTGGTGAATGTGATAAACGATATCCTGGATTTTTCCAAGATCGAATCGGGCGAGATGGTGTTGGATGCGCACGAATTTGAGCTGAAACAATGCATGGATGAGGTGTTGAAGCTGTTTAGCAAGCAAGCAGCCAACAATAATATCCGGCTAACTTGCAGCATTGATAAGGCCATCTCCCCCAAAATTATCAGCGACAGGCTCCGCCTTAAGCAAATTTTAATTAACCTGGTAGGCAACGCCATAAAATTTACAAAGGATGGCAGCATAAATATCAGCGTTGGCCAGCTATATAACGAGGGTGGCAACATTAAGCTATCTTTTGAAGTGCGGGATACCGGTATAGGGATATCGCCCGATAAATTAGCGCGCTTGTTTAGGCCCTTTTCGCAGGGCGATTCGTCTACCACGCGCAAATATGGCGGCACCGGGCTGGGGTTGGTAATTTGCCAGCGGCTGGTTGAATTATTGGGCGGCACCATGAATGTAGAAAGCGAACCGGAGAAAGGCACAGGCGTGCTGTTTAGTATATTGTGTACAGCCGGAACGCAGCAGGATGCAACACACCCTGCTGAACCGCGGGCGGAAGGCAGCACTGTATCGGTAGATTTTGCGCTTAAATTCCCCATGAATATACTAATTGCCGAGGATAACCTGATCAACCAGAAAGTGATAAAACAGGTGCTGAAAAAATTTGGCTATACATCGCAGGTGGTGAATAACGGGCGCGAAGCCCTGGCAGCCGCGCAGGCAGAAGATTTTGACCTGGTGCTGATGGATGTGCAAATGCCAGAAATGGACGGGCTGGAAGCTGCTGCTCACATCCGCAAGCAAAACAGGCGGCAGCCGGTAATTATAGCCATGACGGCGAGCGCTATGCCCGAGGATAAACTTAATTGCTTGCAGGCGGGCATGAATTATTTTATATCGAAACCAATTAGTATAGCCGAATTATTGGTACACCTCGAAAAGGCATTTAAAGACAGCCGGGCTACCGTAAAGCTTAATTAAATTAAAACGCGGCGGTATCGTTCGCTTCGTTTTTAACGCATTTCAGGAATGGAACGGCTCGTCAAACTCATCAGTATCTGCAAAAAAGGCAGGAGGCGGCAGTACAGGCTCATCGGGTGCCAGCAGTGTGGCAACGGCAAAGCAAAGTACGTAAGCGCCCAAAATACTAAAGATGGTTTGGTAATTGACGTTGTGGCTGCCCGGCGTAAGCAACACGTCCAGAGTAGAGGGGCCACCGGCAAGGGCAATCATATAATTAAAGCAAAATAGGCCCAGTACAAAACGCACCGCAATTATAAGCCCTCTGTAAACCAGGTGCATAACAAGCAAATTAATGAGCAGCCAAACTATGGTGCTTGCCAAAACGTAAATGCCGGTAAAGTAAAACACGCCCGACCTGGTTTCCAGCGATGCGCCATTCGGCGATAACTTGCTTACAGCCACCATCAGCAACACAAAGGCAATAAAGTAAAAAAGTATAAAGCGGTGGTTAGGTTTCATAGGTATTTAGATAGCGGAGGGCAACTCAGGCGTGCTGCCTTCTAACGGCATTGAGCAGTTCCCGGTGCCTTTGGTCTGCATAATATTTACTTACAACCATCCATGCATGTATCATTGCCCCGAAAACTGTGAGGAACAATAATAAATTCAGCAAAAATGCGCCTATTTTGCCGCAACTGAGCACCGCGACAGGCGGCAGCACTATGCATAAAAAGTATCTCATTGTTTATTTTTTAATAAAAGTGCAAAAATTCCCTGATATGAACCGGGCAGGTACCTAAACAATTTTCCCCGTTTATGCTGTGCCGAATTATACCGGAAAAATAAATAAAAAATATTTTTAAAGAATTTCTTGATTTATAAAAA
>CBFGNE010000217.1:0-6459 GCA_965649995.1 uncultured Mucilaginibacter sp. | reverse complement strand
TTAGAGGACGTGGGTTTGGTGAACGGGAAAAAATAATCAACAACCGCGCCATCCCTGTTTATTAAAAATTTGTGGAAATTCCAGCGTGGTACAGAACTAAGCACGCCGTTCTCTTTTTTCTCGCTCAAAAACTTATACAGTGGGTCGGCATACGGGCCGCGCACCCTTATTTTATCAAACACCGGGAAATTATTGCCGTAATTGCTGCAAAAAGTAGCTATATCCTGGCCTTCTAAAGGTTCCTGCCCGCCAAAGTCGTTTGATGGGAACGCCAATATCTCAAAGCCTTGCGCGCCAAATTCCCTCTTTAATTCAACCAATTCTTTAAGCTGGGGCGTAAAGCCACACTCCGACGCCGTATTTACAATAAGCAGTACTTTATCTTTATAGTCCGCCAGGCTGATAGGCTCTCCATCTAACGCGTTAACGCTAAACCCGTAGATATTTTTATTGTCCATTAATTATAGCTGGGGTTGTAGCCTGCGGATTGTAGTATCGATTCGATATCCCGCTGCTCCTCCCGGTCGTAAGTTTCTTTCAGGTCGTGCCCAAAAATCTTTGCTACCGATTGTATCACAAAAGCGTTAAAACCGCCCTTAAGTTCTTTAACCATTGCAAAACTGGTATTGCCTGTTTCGCGGTTGATGAGTTTTATCAATACTTCGCCCTGCGTTATCGTCAGGTCCTTAATCTCCTTATTAAAAATGCCTTTAATTTCGTTTT
The DNA here is from genome assembly GCA_965649995.1 of uncultured Mucilaginibacter sp. GTDB lineage: Bacteria > Bacteroidota > Bacteroidia > Sphingobacteriales > Sphingobacteriaceae > Mucilaginibacter. Next base: position 5,736 of record CBFGNE010000217.1, on the reverse strand, counting down.
CGCAAGCCTTCATCAATTCTTTTTGCTTTTTCCTGTCGGCTGTTAAGGCCAGGTCGCGTTGTAGCTGGCGGTAGCGTTTACCTGCAAACTGCGCGTAAGGCAACACCTTCATTACATTATAACGCAAACGGTAAAAGTTAGCCCTATCCTGTGTGCTGGCAAAAATGCGGGTATCTACAATGCGTACTTCGGGCGTAACAATCCAGGGCACCAACTCGCCATCAAGCTTTGTCATAAGCGTTTTGATGGTATCATTTTTGCCAAGTATAACCGGTGGGGCAGTTTTATCTACCTGGGCCTTTAAGGTCCCACACACGCAACAAAATACAAGCAGGGTAGCAATAAATTTCATATTTTTACTTGAACACAAAATTAACGCATTTTATTCCATTATTTTATAACAAGCCGCAATAATAAATATTGTTGCAAGTTGATGATATTATATAGCATATACGCTTATACATGAAAGATTTAGTGATTGACCTGGAAGCCGAGAAAACCGAGATACTGAAACGTTACCGGGCATTGCTGCGTGCAAGCAAATCTACCCTGCAAAAAGGGGATAAACGCATGATACGCAAGGCCTTTGATATGGCGCTGGAAAGCCATAAAGATATGCGCCGCAAAAGCGGCGAGCCTTATATATACCACCCCATAGCCGTGGCGCAGATTGCCGCCGAAGAGATTGGGCTTGGTACAACATCAATTGTGTGCGCCCTGCTGCACGATGTAGTGGAAGATACCGACGTTACCCTGGAAGATATTGAGCTGGAATTTGGTAAAAAAGTAGCTAAAATTATTGATGGGCTTACCAAAATATCCGGCGTGTTTGATACCAACAGCTCGCTGCAGGCCGAAAACTTCCGGAAAATGCTGCTTACCCTTGCCGATGATGTAAGGGTGATACTGATAAAACTAGCCGACAGGCTGCATAATATGCGCACCATGGAGTTTATGCCGCGCGATAAGCAGCTGAAGCTATCGTCGGAAACGGTGTATTTGTATGCCCCATTGGCACATAGGCTGGGGCTGTATGCCATAAAGTCGGAGTTGGAAGACCTATCCATGAAATACATGGAGCGCGAAACCTATTCGTTTATAAAAGCCAAGCTGAACGAGAAAAAAACAGAGCGCGAGAAATTCATCCGCGATTTTGTTGAACCGGTGAAGAAAGTGGTAGCAGACCAGGACCTGCATGCAGATATATTCGGCAGGCCAAAATCTATCCATTCTATATGGAATAAGATGAAAAAGAAATCGATACCCTTTGAGGAGGTGTACGATCTTTTTGCCATCCGAATAATATTAGACAGTACGCCCGAGAGCGAGAAAGCTGATTGCTGGAAGGCCTATTCCATCATTACAGACCTGTACCGCCCTAATCCGGACAGGCTGCGCGATTGGATCTCCTCGCCCAAAGCAAACGGCTACGAAAGCTTGCACACCACTGTAATGGGCCCACGTGGGCAGTGGGTAGAGGTGCAGATACGTACCAAACGGATGAACGAGATAGCCGAGAAAGGTTTTGCAGCGCATTGGAAGTACAAGGAATCGTCATCAGACAGTGGTTTAGACCAATGGGTACAAAAAGTGCGGGATATGCTGAAGAACCCCGACTCGAATGCGTTAGACTTTTTGGATGATTTTAAAATGAACCTCTTCAGCGATGAGATATTCATTTTCACCCCCAAAGGCGCACTGATACAATTACCGTTAAATGCTACCGCGCTTGATTTTGCCTTCGAGATACACACCGATGTGGGAGCCAGCTGTATCGGCGCCAAAGTAAACCACAAGCTGGTACCATTAAGCTACAAACTGCAAAACGGCGACCAGGTAGAGATCATCACATCCGGCAAGCAAACCCCTAAAGAAGACTGGCTGAACTTTGTGGTTACCGCGAAGGCAAAAGCCAAGATAAAATCGGCCTTAAAAGAAGAAAAACGCAAGATAGCCGAGGATGGCAAAGAGATACTGGAGCGGAAGCTTAAATCGCTTAAGATCACTTACAACTCCGAGAATATCCATAAGCTGAGCTATTTTTTCAAGCTCACCTCTACCCAGGACCTTTTTTACAACGTGGCCAAGGGTTTGATAGACATGAAGGACCTGAAGGAGTACCAGGCATCCGAAAAAGTTATAGAGAACAAGCCACAGGATAAAATTGAAACCGACCAGCTACAAAGCCTGGTGCGCAGCATCAAAACCAAAGATAGCGATGTACTGCTTTTTGGCGAAGACCTGCAAAAGATAGATTACAAGCTGAGCAACTGTTGTAACCCTATCCCCGGCGATGATGTATTTGGTTTTGTAACCGTGAGCGATGGCATTAAAATACACCGCACCAACTGCCCTAACGCCGCCAAGCTGATGGCCAACTATGGCTACCGCATTGTAAAAGCCAAATGGACCAAACAACTGGAACTGGCGTTTTTAACCGGCATGCGCATCCGCGGTATTGACGAGGTGGGGCTGATAAACAAGCTCACCACCGTAATATCCAACGATTTTAAGGTAAACATCCGCTCTATTACCGTGGATAGCGATAACGGTATTTTTGAAGGTTCGATAATGATTTACGTAAACGATACCGAACATTTAAACAACCTTACCAAAAAGATATTGCAGATAAAGGGCATTACTTCGGTAGAGCGGTTTGATTCGGTAACGGCAGAGAAGGCGTCGTAATTTCAGAATCAAGAGACAAGAAGCAAGACATAAGATGCAATGATCAAGAGATAAAGCATAATTTTTCTCTTGTTTCTTGATTCTCAACTCTTGCCTCTTCTTTTATAAAATATTAATACCTTTGGAGGGTTAATTTAATATTATGCCTGTACAGGAAACCATAGCGTTGGTAAAGAAGATTTTTGAGGCTTACCTCGAAAACAAAAGCCTCAGGAAAACCCCGGAGCGCTTTGCCATACTGGAGGAGATCTACTCCCGCAGCGACCATTTCGACGTGGAGAGTTTATACATCCACATGAAGAACAAGAAATACCGGGTAAGCCGCGCCACGGTATACAATACCTTAGAACTTTTAGTATCCTGCGATTTGGTTACCAAGCACCAGTTTGGCAAAAACATGGCACAGTTCGAAAAATCGTACGGCTACAAGCAGCACGACCATATCATTTGCATCGATTGCGGCAAAGTGGTTGAGTTTTGCGACCCGCGCATACAGCAGATCCAAAGCATGATGGGCGATATATTAAAATTCGATATTAAACACCACTCGCTAAACCTATACGGTAACTGCATTAAACTGCGCGATGGCTTTTGCGACAGAAAAGCACAGTAACCCGATTCAAAATCATTTAAGACTTATTACGAAAAGATATTAATTAATGGCTGTTGACGTATTATTAGGCCTCCAGTGGGGCGACGAAGGTAAAGGTAAAATTGTTGATGTACTGAGCGCAGGTTACGACCTGATAGCCCGTTTCCAGGGTGGCCCGAATGCCGGCCACACCTTAGAGTTTGAAGGCAAAAAGTTTGTGTTGAATACCATCCCTTCGGGTATATTTTTCGATAACACCATGAACCTCATTGGCAATGGCGTAGTTATCGACCCTATCACGCTGAAAAAAGAGCTTGATAAGCTGAAAGATGCCGGGCACGACCTGCTGGCCAAAAAGAACTTGATGATTGCCAAAAAGGCGCACCTGATACTACCTACACACCAATTGCTTGATGCCGCTTCTGAAAAGAAAATGGGCGACGGCAAAATTGGTTCTACCCTAAAAGGTATCGGCCCAACTTATATGGATAAAACCGGCCGTAACGGTTTACGTATTGGCGATATCACCCTGCCCGATTTTAAAGAGCGCTACCAGAAACTGGTTGATAAACATACTTCGATGTTGCAGGCCATGTATGGCGAAGTAGCCGACTTTAGCGAGCGCGAAGCTTTGTTTTTTGAGGCGATAGATTTCATAAAACAGTTCCCGCTGGTAGATAGTGAGCATTTGGTAAACGGTTACATAAAAGATGGCAAAAAAGTACTCGCAGAAGGCGCACAGGGTGCTATGCTGGATATCGACTTCGGTTCGTACCCCTTTGTAACGTCATCAAACACCACCGCAGCTGGTGCTTGTACCGGTTTAGGTATTGCCCCAAGCCAGATAGGCGATGTGATAGGTATATTTAAAGCCTACTGCACCCGCGTAGGCGGCGGCCCCTTCCCTACCGAGTTGAACGACGAAACCGGCGAAGAGCTACGCCGCATTGGCCATGAATTTGGCGCAACCACAGGACGCCCACGCCGTACCGGCTGGATAGACCTGCCTGCATTAAAATACGCCATTATGCTGAACGGTGTCACCCAACTGGTAATGACCAAGGCCGACGTATTAAGCGGTTTCGATAAGATCTACGCCTGTACCCTTTATAATTACTTAGGCGAACAGATAGACTACATGCCGTACGACATCTGCTCCGTTGCTGCCCACCCGGTTTTGAAAGAAATAGACGGCTGGAACGAAGACCTAACCGGCATTACCGAACTGAACGAGATACCGGAGAAACTGCAAAACTACATCGACTACCTGGAGGCTGAATTGGGCGTACCGGTAAAATGGTTATCCGTAGGACCAGATAGGAAGCAGACTTTGGTGCTGCATTAAAATTATTTAGTTTGGGGTTTTGATTTGTAAATCTTTCTATATTTATAAATCAAAACCCTAAAACTTAACTGATGTTTAAACCTTCAACTCTCAAAACCGCTTCTTACATTGCCCTGGTTTGCTGTTCACTTGGCGTACTTTTTGCAATTTTAATAGCTTTTATCGAAACCGGCTTTCGCTCATACATTAGTGTCCTTTCGTGGTCGTTACTAATATACTCCAGCTGGTTAGCCACAAAACTATCCGCTTACGAACTATACGAAGAGGATAGAAAAAGCCTTGGCTACTATGTTTACGGCATCCTTATCCTATTTGTGCTGTACCTGGTTATAAGTATATCGCTTGGCATATTGCCTGCTATTTTCCTCGCCATAAAGCTCCATAACCAAAAAACTGGGTTAGACAGTTGGATGAGAGAAAAAGAAGAAACAGTTCCATTGCAGGACCCTATTGAAGATGCCAAAAATGCTTAATAATTTTAAGAGGCTCCGATAAACGGGGCCTTTTTTCTTTTCCTGTTATTTATCTTTGCCGCGTGATATTCGAGGTAACCGATGTAGAGCTATTCAAACAAAAAGCACTTGCCTGGGCGGATGCTTTTTTCGATACGGTTTGTTACCTCGACAGTAATAATTACGCTGACCAGTACGGAAAATTTGATACGCTGATTTCGATTGGAAAAAGGCACGAAATTGAACCAAAAAACGGTGATAAATTCAAAAAACTCGGAGATTTCCGCAAGCAAAATCCCGGTTTTATCACTGGATTTTTTGGTTACGATTTGAAGAACGAGGTAGAGAATTTATCTTCGGACAACCCCGACGGGCTCCACTTTCCCGACTTGTACTTCTTCGCCCCTGAAATTGTTATCACCATCAATAAAAACACGGTGGAGATAATTGCTGAAGACGAAGCCGGAATTTTCAAAAAGCTGGAAGGATTCAAACCCTCCCCACAAGACAACATCCCATCTGTAAGCATTCAGCCCTGTTTCAGTAAGGCAGAATATATGGAAGCGGTGGAGAAAATAAAGGCGCATATCATCCGCGGGGATATATACGTAACCAATTTTTGCCAGGAGTTTTATGCAGAAGGTGCAGATATTGAGCCG
>CBFGNE010000216.1:0-6470 GCA_965649995.1 uncultured Mucilaginibacter sp. | reverse complement strand
GACCTGAACTCGCTCGACAGGATACGGCAGGGCTTTTTAAAGTTTTACCTGCGCCAGGGTTTTGATAAAAAATACCCAAATGCATTGTTTGATTATCAAAACCAAATACTGCAAGCCGGGCATATGGAAGCCTACAACCATTGGTTGCTAATGATGGGCGACGAACCTGCTTTTAATACTTGGATGGAAGCCAATAAAACGAAATGGGATGCATTTGTAAAGTGGTACCTGGCTAACCCGTTAAAACTTAATGATACCCATAAGTTTTACCGGATGCAGTATTAACGGCCAGTCACCAATGCGGTGCACTTACCGCCGTCGCAGGGCCTTTTGATAGAAGGCCCCGCCGTTTTAGGCCGTACTCCCTTATCTATTTCCGGCGGCGCTTCTCTCAAATGTTGGCTGAATCCGCACCTCGTACGGGATGTTTTTTTTGCCCCACGTACAAAGATCGTGCATAATGTTTGCCAGTTCCAGTCCGCTGGCCGTGATGCGATATTCTACCCTTAAAGGCACCTCGTTAAAAATTTCTTTTTCAATCAATTCCGCTTTTACCAGTTCAGTTAAAACGTTTGCTAATACGTTATCAGAAATGCCATTCAGTATTTCTTTAAGCTTAGAAAACCGGGGTACACCACGCCCGATGAGCACCAACACTTCTGATACCCATCTTTTACCAATCATCCGTAATACCTTATTCAAAGTACAACGGTCATCCAGGTAATGTTCATTTAGCGTGTTTGTTGAATTTAACTTTTTGGTGCTCATACTCACTTATTTATTAGTTACTCATAACGGGCGCGGCGCTGCGTTTGCGTTACAGCATGCCCTACTTTTGTGCGGTAAAAATAAACGAATACTAAATATGAAAACGTACCAGGTTACCGAAAACTATAGCATCGCCTCGCTTAAAGTTGTCGAAAAAGATATACCAAAGCTATTGCCGCACCAGGTGCTGGTTAAAATAGAGGCCGCATCGCTAAACTTTAGGGATTTGTTGGTGGTGAAGGGCATAAATAACTGGAAACCACCGGTCGGCAGGATACCTGTATCAGACGGTGTAGGCACCATTGCAGCGGTTGGCGAAGAAGTACAGTCGCTGGTTGTAAATGACCGCGTTGCAGGGCTGTTTTTGCCCAATTGGATAGAAGGGAAACTAACAACCGAAAAACTGGCCAACCCGCTGGGTGGTAAAGTGTACGATGGCGTTTTGCAGGAGTATGTGGTGTTTAACGAGCAAGCCGTGATAAAAGTTCCTGCATTTTTAAGTAGCGAAGCCGCAGCTACCTTACCCTGTGCTGCACTTACCGCCTGGCATGGATTAATTGAAAAAGGCAACGTAGGCCCCGGGGATACTATTCTGATACAAGGTACGGGCGGGGTATCGTTATTTTCGATGCAGTTTGCCTTAATGAGCGGCGCGGAAGTTATCCTTTTATCCGGCAGCGACGAAAAATTGGGCCTTGCCAAAAAAATGGGGGCTCAGCACCTCATCAATTATAAAGCTACGCCGAAATGGGAAGGCAAGGTTATGGATATTACCAACGGCAAAGGCGTGGCCCATGTAGTTGAAGTTGTAGGGGGTAGCCATATTAACCGGTCGATAGATGTGGTAGCGCTGGATGGTACAATATCTGTTATTGGGTTGATCGATGGCTTTGCTGGCAATATCAACACGGTGGACATCATGTCGAAACAAATAAAGCTGCAAGGCATACAAGTTGGTTCGAAGGAGATGTTTTACAGGATGAATGCGGCAATCGGGCTTAACCGGATGCAGCCTGTTGTAGATAAAGTTTACCCTTTTGATGAAGCACGCGAAGCATTAACCGCCCTTGAAAACGGAACGCACTTCGGGAAGATAAGCCTCAGTTTTCAATAAATAAAGCGCATGCAGTAGCAGGGATCCTGGTGCCGCAGGGGCCTTTTTCAAAGAGACCCTGCGGAGACGTCGGGCTTTCCCTTAACTTAATAGCGTTAAACATTTTACAAATTAAAACCCAAACTCTCTCAATGTTGTGTATTATTGCACAACCACATTATCTCACAACAATTTAATTTTTTATGAAACTAAACCGTATCACGCTGATAGCCCTGCCGGCTATTGTATGCGCAAGCCTGTTTAATGCCTGCAGCCCACCACCCGAGCATAACGTACTTAACGACGAAGACAAAGCAGGAGGCTGGTCGATGCTGTTTGATGGTAGCAGTCTCGCCGGCTGGCATGTATTCAATAAAGGCAATGTAGCAACGGCCTGGAAGGTGGATAGCGGCATGTTGGTTTGTAACCCCCACACCAAAAACGTAAAACATGGCGACCTGGTTACCGATAGGGAATTTGAAAATTTTGAATTGAAATTTGAGTGGAAAATATCTAAAGGGGGCAACAGCGGCTTGTTTATAAACGTGCAGGAAAGCCCCGAATTTGGTGCAACCTTTGCCACCGGCCCCGAGTACCAGTTGCTGGATGATAAAAACATGCCGGCAGATTACGTTGCCGACCAAACCCACAAAGCGGCATCTATTTTCGGTGTAATTGCCAATGCCAGCAAAAGCGAACCAAAACCGGGCGACTGGAACCAATCGCGCCTGGTGCAGAAGGATGGCAAGGCAACTTTTTGGCTAAACGGCGTAGAAACCTTAACCGTAGATTTTAAAAGCGAGGACTGGAAAAAGAAGGTTGCCGCAAGCGGGATGAGCCGTTACCCATCTTTCGGGCTGGCTACCAAAGGGCACATTGCTGTGCAGGACTGGACCAGCGGCGTGGCCTTCCGCGATATGAAAATAAGGCTATTATAAGCAGCCAGCATACGTATGAAAAAGATATACTTGTACTTATTTGCGGCATCGTTTGTATTAGCCTCATGCGGAGGCGGCAGCAAACCCGGCGAGACGGCAGATACCACCGCACAGCAAACCGAAGTTGACCCGGCCAAGATCCCCGGTATTGATAAGGTAGCCTTATCAGATACCATCAGCCTGCAAGCGAACGATGAAATGCATTTTAATAAGGACCTGTTTAAAATAAAAAGCGGCAAAAAGGCTGTGTTGATATTAAAAAACGTAGGCTCGGCAACCAACATGCCAATGTCGCACAACGTAGTGATCCTGGGCAAAGGCACTGATATGGCAACCTTTGGCGAGGAGGCGCGCAAGTTTAAGGCGAATGATTATATCCCTGCCACTATGGTTGCTAACATTGTTGCGCATACCCCAAAAGTAATGGCCGGCAAAACAGCGCAAGTGGAATTTACCGCACCCGCACCGGGCGTTTATGACTTCATTTGCAGTTTTGAAGGGCATTGGGGCAGCATGCAGGGGCAAATTGTGGTGGAGTAAATTCTGTTGTTTACGGCCACTTTTGATATATTTATAGGGTAATACTAAACCCATCGCATGCAATCAAACCAAATAACTGCAAAAGGCGGGGCCGAATTCGGCTTTGCAAGAAGCAAAAACGCTGTTACACTTACTGCTGATAAAAACAAGCTGGAAATTAATGCACAGATAATTGGCAAGGTAGTGTTTATGCCTTCAGATATTGTGTCGATAGAACCAAACCGCTCGGGTTTCTCTCTTGGTTCGCAGGGTATACGGGTAACGCACAATGTTGCGGGTTACCGCAAAAAAATCATCTTTTATCCAAAAACCAGCGCCGCAGAGGTAATTCGCCTTATCCAAAGTACCGGCTTTATGGATAATAAAAGCGCCATTCCCTATGATATAAAAGAAGAAGTAGTTGCATTGCAGGCGGGTGGAAGCTTTCCGATAAAAACAGGTGCCGCCATCTTTATCATTTTGTTTTGGAATGTCGCGATGCTCTTTACTTTCAAAGATTTTTTCTTCGAGCGCTCCCCCATTGCAGGCTTTGGCTTAGGCGGTAATATCGCGTTAGGTTTTATGTTATTGGTATGCCTGTCGTTACTTACACTTGAACCGGCAAGACAATTAATGCTAAAGCCCGGGCATAATGTACGCGACTTTAAATATTCCCTGTTATTTATTATGGCTATTGTAACCGTAATGCTGGTAATGAGTAACCTGCTTCCCCATATTGTTACTACGCAAGCGGCAAAGTAAACCAAAAGGTGCTGCCCTGGTTTACAACGCTCTGCACCCCTATTTTGCCGCCGTGGCGTTCTACAATTTCGGCACTGATATAAAGCCCAAGCCCAAGCCCGCTAAATTGTACGCCGCTGGCATCTACCCGGTAATAACGCTCAAACAGGTGTGGGAGCTTTTCGGGGGCAATGCCACGGCCAAAATCCTGTACGGATATTTTGGCCATTTTGCCTGCTTTGGCAATATGCAGCATTATCTTATTGGCATCGGGGGCATATTTTACGGCATTGTTTACCAGGTTTACCACCACCTGGTCTATACGTTCTTTATCAGCATAAACCTGTAACTCTTTATCGCCTGTTAGCACCAATTCGTGCGTACCCATCAGCCGCACATGGTCGCAGCATTCGTTTATCATATCCGCTGCAAGGAAGTTTGTTTTATGAAGCGCTAATTGCCCGGCCGCAATTTTCGATACATTGAGCAGGGCATCAACCAGGTGCTGCATTTTGGCGAGGCTGGTGTTGGCTTTTTCTAAAAACACAGGTATTTTATCTGATGATGGCTGCGTTTTAACCAGCCTGTCCAGCAATTGCATCGAAGCCTTTACCGATGTCATGGGCGTTTTCAGTTCGTGGCTGGCCACGCTTATAAAATCGTCTTTTTGTTGCTGCAGGCGTTTAAATTCGGTAATATCCAGCACGGTGCCCAGCATTCGGTAAGGCCTATCCGTACCATTATAATAAACGTTTGCCTGTATCCGTATCCAATGCACACTATCATCATCCCAAATTACACGGGCCTCGTAAAAAAGCTTGCCCGTTTCTGAGGCACGGTCATGTGCAGCCTGGCGTACAGCAAGGTCGGCTGGGTGTATCCGCTTCCGGTAGTCCTCGCGGGAAACCGCATGCTCAAACCCAAAAATAGCGTTAAACCGGTCAGATGTAACAATGGTGCCATTCTCCGGGTCGAAATCAAAAGTACCTATCTCGGCTGCCTCTATGGCAAGCCTTGCACGTTGTTCTGCCTCCTCAATACGGCGGCGGGCCATCACCTTATCAGTAACATCTATCACAATTACCATTATGGCGTTGTACGTGCCCTCAACATCGCTAATGGGTTCGTAAACAAAATCAAGCACGAGGGTTTCGGGCACGCCGTTGCGCACCAGCATCACCTCGTGCTCTTTGGCAAAAAACACTTTGCCCGTAGCAATTACATTATTCATAACCGGGGCGTAAGCCTCGGCCGCTTCGGGCACCGCTTCCCATATCGCTTTATGTTCCAGTTCGGCCCGTTGCTTGCCTACCAGGGCAAGGTAGCTGTCGTTGGCCATTTGTACAACCAGGTCGCCGGCGCTAATGATACAAATACCCATGGGCGCCTGCATAAACGATGCATACAATTGCTGGCGCTGTTGCTTTAGCGCATTTATGCCTGCCTTTTCTTTTTGGCTTAGTTTATATAATTCAGTAACGTTGGCCGGTGAGTGGATAAAGTAAAGTACCTCTCCGTTTTCGTTCAATACGGGCGTATTGGTAGTTGTCCAGTACCGCTCTTCAAACTCATCTGTACCGCGTATGGGGATATCGTACCTGTAGTTACTCATTGTATGCGGCCTTTTAGTTTGAATGGCTTGCTCAAACGAGTCGATGGTCATTTCGATATTGCGCGATACCTCATCTGTAGGGTTGGCCGGGAACGAGCCGAAAACGGATGTACCCACCAATGCTTCGCGGCTGGTGTTGGTAGCCTGGCAATAAGCATCGTTGGCATCTAAAATGGTATACTGCGGTGCGTTGGTATCAATAATAAGTATGGCAGCAGGTGTGCAATTAAAAACATCTTTATACCCTATTTGGGGAACCGGTTTTGCCATATGTCAAAAAATATTACTGTATCTGCTTTGTTAAAAACGAATAAATATCTGTGGGGACCGGAATATAAAAGGGCTAATTTATTAAAGTTAATGCGAATAACACAAAATAGGTTTTAGTGTTTTATGTATTTATACTTTCTTCATAATAAGCCTTATTCTATTGCCAAAAATGTATTATATTGCGGCAAACATTCAAAATACCCCTATGGCAGAATACCAGGAACACGGTTTTGACAACGAGAAGGCCACCCCGTTTTGGCAATACGTACAGGCTACCATGATGTCGTTATTAAGTAAGGATAAAAACCGTTGTATACTCGACCTTGGCTGCGGAAACGGCTACCTTGTAAATTACCTTATTTCGCAGGGATACAATGCATATGGCATAGATGCCTCGCAAAAAGGCATTACCATTGCCAATAAAATAAACCCCGGCCGCTTTTTTATACAGGACCTTGACGATAACCAACTCCCGGCAGAAATACGCGATATGCCATTTGATACCATCGTATCTACCGAGGTGATAGAG
>CBFGNE010000215.1:0-6477 GCA_965649995.1 uncultured Mucilaginibacter sp. | reverse complement strand
TTATTGCCTGCTTTTTGTTTTCGTAAGGTGCCGGCCCGTGGCTGTAGCTCAATATGTCGGCCATTTTCCACTGGTTGTCTTTTAACAGCCAAAGCTGGGTAAATTTGGCCAGCCCTTCGCGCTTTTCGGGCTTATTATTTTCCGTTACGTAAAAATAATGCTCGCCCGAAATGATGGCCCCGTAAATAATATTGCCGCTGCGCATAGGGTACACATTTACCGTCCCCGGTACAGCTTCCCGCCTTACGCGCTGGTTGGGGTTGCCGCAAATGTTGTTTTTGATGCTGGCAACCAGCGCTGCTTTGCCATTGGTAATGCCACCTTTATCGTGGTAAAACTTTACGTCGTCGGTTAAGTATTGCCCGCTGTTTTCGGTATCGCATTCGTTATATGTTCTCCAAAAAAGGCTGTCGAGGTGCAAAATGGTTGCCCTTAGTTTTTGGTCTTCGGCATCGGTTGCGTTTTGTTGGGCCGATGCGGTGTAACCTATACCTGATAATATCAGCATCACGATAGATGCCCTGGTTATGATTTTTTTCATTGTCTTTATTTTTTATTGTTTATTACTTCGGTTTTCTATCAGGTAGCTGCCTATCAGGCCGATGCCGCCAAAAAGGAACATCATGGCAATAAAGGCACCCTGACGCGGTACGTCAAGATGGTTGGCAACAAAATTGCCCAACATAATGCCTATTGACGTACCAATAAGCAATAAGCCAAAACGAAGCGTTGCCGACTGTACCGCATGTTTATTGTTAAAGTCTTTTGGCGACAAGCCTTTTTCCATTAATGCCATCCGCTCTTTAAAACGGCTCATCAGCACTACATACAATATCACGAAAATGGCCCCTATTGCCGCAATGGAAACCAAACAATCCCTTAATATTTCATCCATGATTATATTTTTTGTTTGGCCGTATGACAGGTGCCGCCGGGGATCGGTTACAAAATTTTAAAAATAGGGCATTTGATGTCGGAATTCGGAATTTCGATTTCGGATTTAAGCCTCACCGGATCCGGTCTGAGGGAGGAAAACGGGGAGTTTTCTTCTCCCCGCCTTCTTTACCGCAGGTAAAGAGGGCCGAACAGCGATAGCGCATTCGGGGTGAGTCAATTCTGCGGGAGACAACAACCGATATTATGACAAGAACGACCGTGGATTAACCACTAAAAACAGCATTCAATTTATTTTGTAACCGAAAGATGGTGTGCACTGTCTTACCTGCGGATGTACACGCAGGACGAGCAAATATATATCAACAGGGTTTTGAAAGGCGATGGCAGCGCTTACCGTTATCTTGTGGAACAGAATAAGCGTATTGTTTATTCTATTGCGTTCAGGGTATTAAATAACAAAGAAGATGCTGAGGATGCCGCACAGGAAAGTTTTATGAAGGCCTACAACCAGCTGCATACTTTTGAAGGGAAATCGAAATTTTCTACCTGGCTTTATACTATTACTTACAGGATATGCGTATCCCGGTTAAAAAAGAAATCGATAGATATCAACACCATCGACGACGACACGATCGAAAATTATTCGGACGATGCCAACACCCCTCACAAAGAACTAACAGAAAAGGAGGGCCGGGGCTTTGTAAAAGCATCTATCGAAAAATTGCCCAAATTAGATGCCCTGCTGGTTACTTTGTACTATTTTAACGAAAACTCCATCAGCGAAATTGAGGAGATAACGGGTTTGACACCATCGAACATAAAAATAAAGCTTTTTAGGGCAAGGAAAGTATTGGAACACGAACTTAAATTCCTGGTTTGAAATGAAGGACGATAAATTCAAAAAACTTATTCAAAGTATCGATTTGGAGGAGCCGGGCGCTGCCTTTACCGATAATATTATGAAAATGGTGCAGGCGCAGGAGGAATTGAATTTAAAACCTGCTTTGTTAGCTGCTATAAAGCAAGAGCTTGTAGCAGAGCCATCTGTTGGCTTCACAGAGAATTTAATGGCTCAAATCCAGCCGGCAGCAAGTAAAGCACCCGAAGCCGTCATGACCCCGAAGGTTAAATTGATTGTTTCGGGTGTTTTTATCGCTTTGCTGCTTGTTGCTTTAGTTAATTCGCGGTACACCTTGGGCCATTTGCAAAACAGCTCTTACTTTTCGGGCCTGAGTTTAAATTTTGCAGGCACAGCTATAGGGGTGGTGAAAATTGCCGGATCGGTGTTGCTGTACTTGATCCCTTTAAGCGTATTGCTGTTGGTAGATTATTTTTTCAGGACAAGGCGGCAGCAGTTGACCCCGTAAGGCCGTCTCCGCCGGGTCATAAATCACTTGTATGAAATCAGCTAATTGGGCCTCTGGTTTTATTTCCTTATAAACCATTTTGCTCAGGTAGCCAATTTGGGTTTAACTTCCTGCCAACGGGTAGCCCTTGGAAATCCAATCCGTTTTTAGGTTAACGGGAAGGTTTAATAATTTAATATTGGTGAAACCTAATTTTTTCAATTCCAAAAATGCCGGCCTAATATTCGGGCATTTAGGAAATGGGCAACAGCCACAATAGATCACAATTAGTTTGCTTTTGGCTTGTGCCGAAACGTTGTTTTTTAATTTTGTTAAGTTAGCTGTCTTACTCGCTGCGCCTATATGTACAGCGCTTTGGATATCTTCGACCGCTCCGATATTAAGTATAATCGGCAAATCGCTTTTATGTGCCGCAATCTTGGCAGCCAAAACTGATGGCTTCATTAATTCATTTTCTTTCCATGGGTAATTATCCAGGGGTAAGGGTAAAGTTTTTGGGGAAGTTTGTGCATGTGAAACTGAGTACATGGCCGAAGTAAAAAAGAAAATCGCGACCAATAATATTTTATTTTTCATGGTAAAGAATTATCAAGACATTTAGCGTATAAAGATGAGGTTTATCGATGAAAGATAATCAAAAAGCACATTGGGAAAACGTTTATTTGAATAAAACGCCTGACGAAGTAAGCTGGACGCAGTCCGTCCCGAAAACTTCCCTGGATTTTATTCATGGTTTTGACTTGCCCAAAAATTCCAGTATCATTGATATTGGCGGCGGCGACAGCAAGTTGGTGGATTTCCTATTACAAGGTGGGTATGAAAACATCACCGTGCTGGATATTTCTGAGGCCGCCATTGAGAAAGCCAAAGCCAGGCTTGGAGTTCAAAGTAAAATGGTTAAATGGGTGGTTTCGGATATTACAACATTTAAAACCGATGAGCATTACGACTTATGGCACGACCGGGCAACTTTTCATTTTTTAACGGGTGAAAATCAAATAGCAGCTTATTTAAATATTGCAGGCAATGCCTGCTGCAATTATCTTGTCGTCGGCACTTTTTCGGAGAACGGACCGGAAAAATGCAGCGGCCTTCCCATTAAACAATATACGGAAGATCAATTGCAAAGCCAGCTACGAAAAGGCTTTAAGAAGATTCGTTGTATCCGCGAAGACCACATTACGCCGTTTCAAACCAAGCAAAATTTCTTGTTTTGCAGCTTTGAAAAGCAAAACGTCAAATAACGGACTTATTTCGAATAATTTTGCTGGCACAGCTATGGGGGTAGTGAAAATAACTGGCTCCGTTTTGCCGTATTTAATTCCTGTAAGCATGTTGCTGTTGGTGGATTATTTTTTCAGGACAAGGCGGCGCGAGGTGAGCGGCGCCGGGTAAATAGCCCCCTCTAAACGGCGAAGCCTTCATGAACGCCTATAGAAAAGAAAACAACTGTGAATAATCTCCCCGGAAGGGGAGACTTTGAAGTCACCCCGGCATCATAACCAATTTGCAAACAGGTTGCCTGTACTGCTGCGCGGGGTCCTATAGCGAATTTAAGTTAACTCATAAAACGGATGGATCTATTTAAAGAGGCAGAGCCTCGATAAATATTGTAGCAACGGATTTTAATCAATTAACTAAAGCGACACAAATAATAGAGAGCGGTAGGCTCGGGACATATAATATCCATTTTCGCCCGTCAAATATGCCACGTTCCTACGGAACTCGCTTTGTATGATTTGATGCAACAACGGGTTGAAACCCGTTGCTACAAAATTGGCCGTCCGCAATGCGGACTATTTTGTTTGGGGCCGACGTAATTCGGTGCCGGAATTTATGGGTTAACTTAAATTTATCGATAGACACTGTTGTGACGATGAAATGGTTAAAGTTTTGTTTCTATACATTTCCCGTTCAACCATACAGTGTGGCTAATCAAGATTCCATTATTATTCCACTCCTTAAAATCGCCTTCCATTTTATTAAAACGAATAGTGTATTCTTCCAATAATTGGCCATTATGCCTATCATACTCGCGTTGCACACCTCCCCGATGCCCGTCTGTGAATTCCGCTTCACCTACCAAGATATCGTCCATCCGTTCTTGTATTACACCGGTAAAAGGCAATCCTTGATGATGATAAATAATATCGCCACCTGAATCAGTCCCTCTCGACTGTAGATCGCCAAACCCTACGATTAATGTCATAAGTATCGTTAAAATAAGCACGTAAAATTTCGCTCGTTACAACTCCAAAAAAATAAATTATTTTTCCTCAACAACCACCTCGACTTCTGCCGGCAGTAGCCCCGGTGCGCTTGCTGTTAAATGTATGGTGCCGGTTTTATCTGTTGGCCTAAGTATTGCTATGCATCGCCCGCGGAAGGTGTTGCTTTGCGGCAGGCGGAAACTTGCCGGTTGGTTGGGGCTGGCATTGCCCGCGGCGGCCAGTTCGCCGGCACCACTTACGGTAAAGTGTATTGGTATTTCGGCATCCGGCACAAGCTGGTTGTTAGCATCCACCACCTCAACCGTTACATAGGAGAGGGCATCCCTGCTATTGCTGATCAGGGCCCTATCGGCAATTAGCCTTATCCGTTTTGCTTTGCCGGCTGTTTTAAATGAAATGCTATCGCTTGCTTTGCCGCCGGTAACATTTACGGCAGTTAATGTACCCGGCTGGTAGGGCACCTTAAAAACGGCGGTAATACTGCCGGGCGGGATTTGCTGTTCGCCTATCGTTTTGCCATTCAGCAACAGCCGCACCGTTGCTGCGCGCGAAAATACCCGCACTTCTAAATCCTTTCCTTCGTTGCCGGGCCAGGTCCAGCTTTGCAATTCAAGCGGCCATCCCCAGGGGCTTACATTTTCTATCAGGGTTTTTGATACGGGCATGTGCACGGCCATAGCAATTGGCTTTTGCCGCCAAACTACATCGCGGTAATAGCTTTGTGGTTTTTTGTTGCCAATAAGGTCTATATCGCCGCACCAGGCGTTATACCATGGCCAGCCCAGGTCAAATTTCATGCTTTTAACAGTATCCAGCCGCGTATTACCTATAGATGCTTCGCCCAGGTAATCCACTGCTGTCCATACAAAATCGCCAAGTAAATACGGGTGTTGCTCAACCATTGTCCAGTTTTCCAAGGCCTCTGTAGGGAAAGATTCGGTACCTATCATAAGCCGGTTTGGGTACAGTTTGTGGTCCGCCTCGTATTCTTTTAGCTGGTAATTGTATCCCCCGGCGTCAAGTATGGCAAAGCCCGGCGCGGTTGATGCCCATGTTTTGCCCTGATTGGCGGGCTCCCAAAAACTGCACAGCGCTTCGGTTACCGGGCGGGTAGGGTCTAAATAGTGTGCCCCGGCAACCAGTTTTTTGGTGATGGCCAGCCCGGCGCTATCAACGCGCTCGGCTATCTCGTTGCCTATGCTCCAGATGACCACCGACGGATGGTTGCGGTCGCGCAGGATCATCGCTTCCAAATCTTTGTGGCTCCATTCATCAAAATACAGGTGATAATCGGCAGGGTTTTTACCTTTCTGCCACATATCGAAAGCTTCATCAATTACCAGCATGCCCAGCCGGTCGCAGGCATCAAGCAACTCCTTCGATGGCGGATTGTGGCTGGTGCGTATGGCGTTGTAACCGTTGCGTTTTAATAGTTCAATTTTCCGTTCTTCCGCACGGCCAATGGCAACTGCACCAAGCGGGCCATTGTCGTGATGGATGCAGCCGCCTTTAAGCAGTACTCTTTTGCCGTTTAGCATAAAGCCGGTGGCGGCATCTATTTGTATGGTACGGATACCGAAGGGCGTTTCTACGTGGTCGGTAACTTTGCCGTTAACTTTAATTTCCGAAACGGCTTTGTAAAGGCGGGGGGCATTTACATCCCATAAAACGGGTTGCGGTACTACCAGGGTTTGCGAATCGGCCAGTAACGCACTATTGGCAACATAAAGGCTTTTGTGAGATACAGCTGCGATCTTTCCGCCGGGGCCTATAAGGGTGGTAACCAGCGTTACTTTACCGTTGGCCACTTTGCCCTTGTTTAGCGTTGTTTTAATAGTAACTGCAGCAGTTTTTGCTGATGCCGTTGGGGTGGTAATATATATTCCCCAGGGAATGATATGCGTAATATTGGTAGTAGTTAACCACACATGGCGGTATATGCCCGAGCCGCTGTACCACCGCGAATTCCGCCCCTCGTTTTT
>CBFGNE010000214.1:0-6483 GCA_965649995.1 uncultured Mucilaginibacter sp. | reverse complement strand
TTACGGCATTTGGCACGGTTTACTGGGTGGCTTAATTGCTGTACTGATATTGATAGGCACCCTTTACCTTGCCTACCAGCAAATACCCGCTTTGGTTATACTGCGTAATTACACCGAGTTTGGTATCGTATTTTTGGGCGTAATTGGCATTGGCGTTATCATGTCGGCGGTAAGTACTTACCTGGCGGTAAACAAATTTTTACGCTTAAAAATATACGACCTGTACAGGTAGTTCAATAGTTTATTGGTGTGATTGAAGCAATCTCACAATCACTTATTCAAAATTCATTCATTCAAAATTAAGATACATGGCATTGCAATCAAAACCGGCCGGTCCGGTTAAAACAACATCGGCAAAACCACAGCCGGTTACCAATACAACACCTGCACAATTTGTGTTTGGTAAAGAAAACTACCGCTGGTTAATTATCAGCATAGCTGTTGTTGCCTTTGGCTTTGTGCTGATGAGCGGCACGACTGATATTTACAGTACTACAAAAATTGTAATTGCGCCGATAGTAGTATTGGCAGGTTTTGGTTTAGGCTTTTACGCAATCCTAAAAAAACCGGCAGCTAACGCATGAATATAATACAGGTAATTATCCTTGCGATAATAGAAGGGATCACCGAGTTTTTACCTATATCTTCTACTGGCCACATGATCATCGCCTCGTCGGTTATGGGCATCCAGGCCAACGATTTTGTAAAGCTGTTTACCGTCGCCATTCAGTTAGGCGCTATCTTATCGGTAGTGGTATTGTACTGGAAACGCTTTTTCCAAACCCTCGATTTTTATTACAAATTAGTTGTAGCATTTATACCTGCCGCAGTATTTGGTTTGCTGTTCAGCAAAAAGATCGACGAATTAATGGAGAGCGCGCTGACAGTCGGCATCACTTTATTTGTTGGCGGTGTTATTTTGCTATTTGTTGATAAATGGTTTAACAAGCCTGATGTAAAAGAAGAAAAAGAAATAAGTTACTTAACGGCGCTTAAGATAGGTTTGTTCCAGTGCTTATCCATGATACCCGGCACATCGCGTTCGGCAGCTACCATAGTAGGCGGTATGTCGCAAAAACTTAGCCGTAAGGCGGCCGCCGAATTTTCATTCTTTTTGGCCGTACCAACCATGTTTGCAGCCACCGCCAAAAAACTATACGATTTTTATAAAGAGGGCCACATTTTCACCGGCGAAGAAATTAAGTTATTGGCCATAGGCAATGTGGTAGCCTTTATTGTAGCGCTGCTGGCCATTAAAACCTTTATCACTTTCCTTGAAAAACGAGGCTTCCAGCTTTTCGGCTGGTACCGTATTTTGGTAGGCGGGGTTATAATTATCCTCATCGTATCTGGGCACAGCCTGGAAGTGATTTAGATAGCATGAACCCTGCTCCGAATCTGATTGGAAACGCGAAAGTTATCTGCTATCTCATAATAAATCTTCTGCAGAGAACAGGTGGGGAATCTCGACAAATTGTACAGGGCTTTGCAATATGTAAATATGAACAAGAGCCGGGGTATTATCTATTTTCCTGTGATGAGCATTGGATGGAATTTGCCGACACTTATCACGAAACCATAGACGATGCTTTAGAGCAGGCTGAATTTGAATTTTCGGGTATAAGCAATTTTTTGGTTTACAAATAGCCGCATTACCTTGTTCGGATAGATTATCCTAAATCGCTTTGCTTACCTTTGCCCCTTAATTTTTTGTTTTGAGCGCTAATACTTTCACCAATATACAGCAATTTGCCGATGGCCAGCTTTTGCTGGTAAACAAACCTTACAAATGGACCAGCTTTGATGTGGTTGGCAAACTACGCAATGCCTTTAAGCCGCTAAAGTTAAAAGTAGGGCACGCCGGCACATTGGACCCACTGGCCACCGGCTTGCTCATCATCTGTACCGGTAAAATGACCAAGCAGATAGATACCTTCCAGGCCGAAGAAAAGGAGTATACAGGTACCCTGGTTTTGGGCGCTACCACGCCAACTTACGATCTGGAAAGCGAACCCGAAGCAAAATTCGAAACCAGCCACCTTACCGATGAACAGATAAAAGCGGCTTGCGCGCAATTCACGGGCGATATACAGCAATACCCGCCGGCCCATTCGGCCATAAAAATTGACGGGGAGCGCCTGTACGAAAAGGCGCGCCGCGGCGAAGAAGTAGAACTGCGCCTGCGCAACGTTACCATCAGCGAATTTGAGATAACCCGGATAGAACTGCCTGAAGTTGACTTTAGGGTGGTATGCAGCAAGGGTACCTACATCCGCTCGCTGGTGAATGATTTTGGCATTGCGCTAAACAATGGCGCATATATGTCGCGCCTGCGCCGTACACGCAGCGGTAATTACAGGATTGAGGATGCGCACGAGATATTAGAGCTGGTGAATACGATACGCGAACTAAAACATGCTGGTTCGGTAGATGACGCATCAATAATCGGCCATTAATTTTGCGCGATAACAAAAACCTTTCTTCTTTGTATTTTCTACGTTTACATTTGCGCTAACACAGTATGAGGATTTATAATAGCATCGATGAATTTGCCCCCGTTAAAAATGCCGTGGTTACCATCGGTACTTTTGATGGCGTACACATAGGGCACCGTAAAATTATATCGCGCTTAAAAGAGTTGGCGCTGGCTGCGGGCGGCGAAACCGTTATTTTAACCTTCTTTCCGCATCCGCGGATGATACTACATCCCGAAGACGAGAACATCAAGCTGATTACTACTATAAACGAAAAAGCCGAATTACTGGAGAAGCTGGGAGTTGACCATCTCATCATCACACCATTTTCCAGGGATTTTAGTAACCAGTCGGCAGAAGAGTACATCCGCGAAGTACTTGTAAAAAAGATCGGCACCAAAACCATTGTAATCGGCTACGACCACCGTTTTGGCAAAGACCGCAAAGGCGGGTTGGAAGACCTGCTACATTTAGCTCCCGAGTATCATTACGAAGTGCTGGAAATACCCGAGCAGGACGTTAACGATGTAGCTATCAGTTCTACCCGTATCCGTACCGCCCTGCTGGATGGGCAAATAGATATTGCTAACGAATGCCTGGGTTACCCCTTCTTTATCACCGGTAAAGTTATCCGCGGCGATCAGCTGGGCCGCCAGCTTGGTTACCCCACCGCCAACCTGATGCTGGAAGAAAGGTATAAACTGATACCATCCGACGGGATCTACGCCGTCCGCGTTAAGGTAGAAGGCAAAGAGCACAACGGCATGGCTTACATCGGCCACCGCCCAACCGTTAACGGGATGACGCGCAACATCGAGGTGAATATCTTCGATTTTAAAGACGATATCTACAACAAGCAGCTCCGCATGGAATTCCTGCACTTTGTGCGCGAGGATATCCGCTTTGCATCGCTGGATGAATTGGTAGTACAGTTGGGTAAGGATAAAGAAGACGTGCTGGCACTGCTGGTGCTGGATAATCCGCAGTTCAATACATAATAAACAAGTCAAATAATCAGGGGAATTTGAGTGAACACGAATTCGCACTAATTAAACTGAATTTCACGAATTTTCAAGAGCTGTTATAGATAATTTGTGCTAATTGAACTACTTCGTGAAATCAGTGTTCACTCAAAGCAGGTTTGTGCTCATTGGCTTCAATTCGTGAAATTCGTGTTCATTATTCGTTTTAGTTAAAATTAATTCGTGAAATTCGTGTGGTATGGCCAAATTAAACCTCGACAGGCAGGAAAGCGAATTTTTAAACAGCACCATCTCTCATTGGGAAAAGCACCATTTGATTGATAAAGAGCAGGCCGAAAAGCTCCGTAATTCTTACGAAGTAAAGGGCTTCGACTGGATGCGGCTGGCCAAGTATTCGTTTTGGGTGGCATTGATATGCGGGGCTGTGGCCATAGGCTCGCTTATTGTGGATGACGCGGTGATTAACTGGATAAAACGACTGTATGATACCCCCGACATCGTGATCAGTATCCTTTCTGCTGCCGCCGCTGTGGGGCTGTTTTACCTTGGCCGCAGGCGCGAAAAATTATACCCCGAAAAAATCTTCAGTAACGAGGCGGTGATATTTACCGGTGTATTTTGCACCGCATGCTGCATCGCCTACCTTGGTAAAACCTTCGATAACGGATCGGGGCATTATTCCATCCTGTTCCTCATCTCGGTTTTTGTTTACGGTTTTTTAGCCTGGCGGATGAGTTCGAGGTTGATATGGCTTTTCGCGCTGGTATCGCTGGGCAGTTGGTTCGGCACCGAAACCGGCTACCAAACCAACTGGGCGTTATACTTTTTAGGCATGAACTACCCAATGCGCTTTGTGTTGTTTGGCTTATTGCTGGTGGTTGCTTGCTATATCCTTAAAAACAAAAAATGGTTCAGTTATTTTTGGGAACTTACTTATGTGATAGGGATGCTATACCTGTTTATGTCGCTTTGGCTGCTCAGCATATTTGGCAATTACGGGAGCCTGGATGTTTGGTGGACCATCAAACAGATCAGCCTGTTTTACTGGGGCATTATATCCGGTGTTGTGGCAGGGCTATTCCTGTTGTACGGGCTAAAAAGCAAGGACGTTATTGCCCGCGAGTTTGGCATTACCTTCCTCATCATATTCCTCTACACCAAATACTTCGAATACTTTTGGGAGAATACCAACAAAACACTATTCTTTTCTATACTCGCGCTATCGTTTTGGCTCATCGGCCGCAAGGCGGAAAAGATATGGAATATCAGTACCAAGCCGAGCCCCCCGGCCCCCTGAAGGGTGAGTTTTTGAAGGTTCGCAAAAAAAAGCGTCATTATAAGGCACGAAGCAATAACGCGGTGGAAAAAACCGCCCTTCGGACCAATTTTCATAGCACCCCTTTAATGTTTGTAGAAGACCAAATAAATCTGTTTAAAAACGTGGTAAAGCGCGAAGCCAAAAAACAGGATAGCGATACAGGTATCAATAATTTTATTGCTTAGCGCGAATCGTTTTTGCAGGAAGCTGGCAAATTTGGCGTATAAAAACAAAGCTATGAACGAACCCATAGCCGAGCCTATGCTGAAAAACACCAGGTCGAGCGGTTTATCGTCTATCCATTCGTGAGTGATGAGATACGTGCCGGTCACCATCCAAAAAGGTATTTGCATGGGGTTTAAAAAGCCCAGCAGGATGCCGTATTTAATGCTGGCGTGGTTGCTGTAGGTGGTTTTGGGTGGCTTGTTACGGTTAAGCCAGGTGATGATTGCCAGGGTGCCAAATAAAACCACCATTACCCAGTCGATAATGGTATCCAAACGCACTTCTTCTGATAACCATTTGGCGCCCAGCATTACCACAAAGGTGAAAAAGAATTCCACGCAGGAAAAGGCTATAATGAACTGCAGGGCCTGTTTAATGCCGCGGTTTATGGTTATCTGTACCAGCGTAAGGTTTATATTGCCTGGTGGGATGTAGCCTATAAAGTTGGCTATTACCCCGGCAAGTAAGGTCAGGAATATCATCGGCAGCAAAGATAATACTTTACCAGGCAATAAAATAAAGGATAGTGCCCCAGCCGGATATCCACGATTGTGGATGATGCAAACCCATAAATTTGCATATTTGCACTTTAAACGTACGGTTTGCAAAAGCCAACTGTACACTGCAAACCGAAAACATGCCTGCTCCTAAAATAATATCTCTTTTACCCGCCGCCACCGAGATAGTTTGCGCCCTCGGCCTGGAAAACAGCCTGGTAGGCCGCTCGCACGAGTGCGATTACCCCGAATCGGTTAAAGCGCTGCCAATATGCTCGGAAGCAAATTTCCCGGACGGGCTAAGCAGTGCGGATATCGATATAAAAGTAAAAGGGCTTTTGGCCGACGCCTTATCGGTTTATACCGTAAAACGGGAAGTAATAAAAGGCCTTCAGCCGGATGTAGTCATCACACAAGCGCAATGCGAAGTTTGCGCTGTTTCCCTGCCCGAAGTTGAACAGGCACTGGAGGATTACTTAGATAAACCTGCAAAAATTGTGTCGCTGCAACCCAACAGCCTCGATGATATCTTTAACGATATAGCCACCGTTGCTGCTGCCCTAAACGTTACCCCGGCCGGCGATCAGTTAATTGAGGATTTGCAGGAGCGCGTTGATATTATCCGCCATAAGCTGAAATTTATGGATAGTAAACCCACGGTTGCCTGTATTGAATGGTTGGAGCCGATGATGATATCGGGCAATTGGGTACCCGAACTGGTGGGCATTGCGGGTGGCGTACCTGTATTAGCACAACAAGGCAAACATTCCCCTTACGTAAACTGGGCAGATATACAAGCCAGCGACCCGGACGTGATTATCCTGATGCCCTGCGGGTTTTCTATAGAGCGTACCATGCGCGAGATCGACATCCTTTTGCAACAACCCGGTTTTGGTGAATTGAAGGCAGTAAAAAACAACCGCATCTACATAGCCGACGGCAACCAATACTTTAACCGCCCCGGTCCGCGCATTGTGGATTCGGTA
>CBFGNE010000213.1:0-6533 GCA_965649995.1 uncultured Mucilaginibacter sp. | reverse complement strand
AAAAAGAACAGCATGGTGGAGAGGAAACCGTGACTCACCATCTGCATCATGGCACCGCTGATACCCTCGGCAGTGTTGGAGGCAATACCCAGCAGCACAAACCCCATATGCGATACGGATGAATAAGCAATCAGGCGTTTCAGGTCCCGCTGTGCGAGCGCGTTGAAGGCACCGTACAATATAGATATCACGCCTAATAAACCCAGCCAGAACGCACCGCTGTGGGCAACATCCGGGAAGATGCCCATACAGATGCGGATAATGCCGTAACCGCCTATCTTTAACAATACACCCGCCAGGATGATGGACACGGGCGTTGGCGCCTCTACGTGTGCATCGGGCAGCCAGGTATGCAGGGGCACTACAGGCACTTTAATAGCAAAGGCAATAAACAATACCACAAAACCTACGGCCCGCGCAGGCATGCCTAAAATGGTGCTGTGCGCAATGGTAGAGAACACCGAGCCATTGATATAATTGCCCGGGTTCATCATTTGGATGATGTTGAAGGTATGGTTGCCGGTTGCAGGGTCTTTTACGGATAGGTATAAGCCCACCATCACCAGCAGCATAAATACGGAGCCGAACAGCGTGTACAGGAAGAATTTGATGGCCGCGTACTCGCGCCTTGCACCGCCCCACATGCCTATGAGGAAGTACAACGGCAGCAGCATCAGTTCGTAAAAAGTGTAGAACAGGAAGAAATCGAGCGCGCAAAATACACCGACTACCGCCATATCCAACAGTAAAAACAAAGCGAAGAAACCTTTGAGGTTACTTTTTATCTCCCAGGAGGCCACAGCGGCGACCACCATTACCAGGCAGGTCATCACCATCAGGGTAATGGAAATGCCATCTATCCCCACAAAATATTCTATCTGCATTTTACCTGCCGAGCCAAGGTCGAGGTGGATCCAGGGGATCTTTTGAACAAACTGGAATTGCTCCTCGTGGCTGATGCCTGCGAAGGCTGCGCCCGTTTTAAAGTTAAGGTACATCCAAATGCTGAGCCCCAATTGTACCAGCGTGGCAAAAAGCGTTAGGTACTTAAAGCTGACCCGCATAGATGATGGCAGCAGCAGGATGATGAATCCGAACAGTACGGGGGTGAAAATAAGCAGCGTTAATATGTTCATCAGGCCCAGATCAATTTAAAAATAAAAACAGCAATTACGGCAATCAGCATGCTGTATAAATAGTATTGCACCTTACCCCCCTGGAAACGGCGGGCAAAGTTGCCAATGTATTGCACCAGTTTGGCAGCCAGCCAAAGCACGCCATCAACAATATATTTATCGCACCAGGCGGTAGCTTTTGCTATCAGCTGACCTATCCCTGCCAGCAGGTGTATAAAGCCGTCGATAACCTGCCGGTCCACCCAGTAAAGCGCAGCACTTAGCCAAAGTACAAATTTTACAATGATACGGTTATAAAAGCGGTCGATATACCATTCATTGTAGGAGATGCGGTAAAGGAAGCCGGTTTCGGCAATAACTCTATTCTCGCGCTTAACATAGTGCACGTATGCACGGTAGATTACGAGCAGGCTCACAACTGTTACCAATACAGGTATAATTAAATGGTAAATACTTGCGCCATTGTCGGCATGCTTAAGCGCCAAGGCCTGGTATAACCACGAAGCCTCGTACGACAATGGATTGATGGAAAACAGCGGGAACAAACAGCAAAGCGCCAAAAACACCAATGGCAGTTTGTATGCCCAATGCCCGTCGCCAATGTGGATTTGCAGGGAAGGATATGTTTTTAGCAGTCTCAGTTCGCCAAAGAAGACTTTAAAAATGAGCCTCGCTACATAAAAAGCAGTAAGCCAACTGGTAAGCAAAGCCAGTATTGGGAAGATGTTTAAAATAGGGGGTTTGTCATTTGTCCATTCGAATGCTTGTATGAGGATCCCATCTTTGGATAGAAAGCCGGAAGTTAACGGCAAGCCAACCAATGCCAAACCGGCTATTACAGCAGCAATAAAAGTTAGCGGTAATTTCTTTCGTAGCCCACCCATGTTCCGGATATCCTGCGGGTCGATATCGAGATTATTATCTTCCTTGATGTGCTTTATTTGGTGGATAACGATACCCGCTACCAAAAACAGCAGGCATTTGAAAAAGGCATGCGTTACCAAATGGAACAGCGAAGACGAATAAGCGCCAACGCCCATTGCCATTACCATATACCCCAGTTGTGATATGGTGGAGTATGCCAAAATACGTTTCAGGTCGTTTTGAGTGAGGGCGATGGTAGCCGCCATGAATGCAGTGAAACAGCCGACTATTGTCAGTATGCTGAGTTCACCAAGCTCGAACATTGGATACACCCTGCCTAATAAGAACACGCCTGCCGCCACCATGGTAGCTGCGTGGATGAGTGCCGACACCGAGGTTGGCCCCTCCATTGCATCGGGCAGCCAGGTATGCAATGGGAATTGTGCGGATTTAGCAGCGACGGCAAGGAATATGCCGCAAAAGGCAATATAGTGCAAACTCTCAGGAATATAGGTAATTCCGGAAATCCCTTCATTGCTAATTGTGTCAGAATTGGCAAGTAAGCCATTATCTGCAAAAAGTGCATTAATATCAAAAGTGTGATAAACCGTATAAAAGATAATGATCGCCGTCAGCAACCCGATATCCCCTATCCTGTTCATGATAAAGGCTTTTTTGTTGGCTTGTACGGCGCTGTCCCTGTCGTACCAGAAACCGATGAGCAGGTAGCTGGAGAAACCCACCAGTTCCCAAAAAGCGTAGAACGTGATAAGGCTATCTACCACTACCAGCGCCAGCATGCTGAAACAGAAAAAACTGAGGTAACGGAAGTAACGGCTGTAACCATTATCATCCTTCATATACGCTGTAGAATAAATATGCACCGGCAAGGCAATCAGCGATACCAGCACCAGCATCAGCACCGACAGGTTGTTGAGCAATATGCCCACCTGCACCTTGGTTTCCCCAATGGTAAACCATAACTGCTGCATGTGAATGGTGTGGCTATCCCAAACCCTAAAGAATACATTAAGCGACAATATCGCGCTGCCCAAAATGGCCAGTGTAGACACCCAGCCCGAAGCCTTGCTTTTCCCCAGCACCAAAAAGTTTACCACAAAGGCAGCAAAAGGCAGCACCACTGCTATAATAGCCAAGGTTACGGTTTGCGCATCGGTATGGAGGGCGGTTGGGTTCAATTTTTTATTTTTTGGTTGTGATAATTACCACACATTTATTAAAAGGCGTATAGACCTTACTGAACATACTTGGATTTGGAAGATAAACTACTTCTTTGAGTTGCTTTGGTGGTATATCGTATAACTTTTTAGTAATACTATCGCGCTGCTGTAATAGGATACCGTTCAAAATGTACATCAATTCATCATCCTTGCGGTTACTTCCATCAAGGTAAGCTCGATACTCCTTTGAAAACGCACTTAGCTTTCCCTGATACTCATAAATTGCGTGAGGTTTTGTAATAACCTTTACAATAATGTTTTTACGGGTTGAACCAACTTCCATAGGGGATATTACTTTTTCGACCTTGAAAATATTGTTGGCATCCATATCTTCTAACTTACTGCTGGTGACTTGCCCATCTACTGTAATGGTGGTAAAATCGGCAGAAGGTTGCTGGGCGAAAGCCAAGCCAACAAAACAGAGCAACAATAATATCAAAACCAGCTTCCTCATCCTTAATCTTTTAACTGGTTAATTTTATCCGCATCAATAGTTTTGTAGCGGCGGTATACGTTTAGGATGATGGCCAGCGTTACCGCCGTTGTTGCCGCCGCCAGCACAATGGCAAACAGGGCGAACATCTGCCCGCCGTTGTTCGTGCGGTCGTACCGGCCAAAGGCCACCAGGTTGAGGATGGCGGCATTCAGCATTAGTTCGATTCCGATCAATATTTGGATTGCATTCTTTTTTGATACGATGATGAACAAACCAATGCAAAATAGCACGGCGCTCACCAGCATAAAATGTTGCAGGGTTATCATAGCTTACCCTCCTTCCGCGACAAATGCGCCGCACCCACCAAAGCGATCATCAGCAAAATGCTAATGGCCTCGAAGGGCAACAAGTACTTCGTCATTAAATTGATGCCGATGTTATTAATGCCCGATTCGTTAACCGGGATAATATTGCCTGCTTCTTTGGCGGCTTTAACCCATGGTAGCCCGGCTATATCCGCCTTTAGTATCACATTCACCATCACCACTAAAAACAAGGCAGCGAGTATAAAAGCAGGTAGATTATGCAGGCTGATAAATCGGTTTTTTTGTTGTTCGATAGCAGCCAGCGCCTCCTTGCCCGATAGCATAAAGGCAAACAGTATCAGCACCAAAATACCGCCAACGTATATCACAATTTGGGTAACGGCCACAAAATCGGCAACGGCCAAAACGTATAATCCCGCAAGTCCAAACAGTGTAATAAAAAACATAAATATGCTGCGCACCAAATTCTTGCTAACGGCTACCATTAGCGCTGAACCCAGCACCACAAAGCTCATTACATAAAACATTACCAGTACTATGCTCATGCGCCGCCTCCCTTCGCCTGCATGGCTGCTAACTTGGCGGCCTGTTTCTCGGCTTGCTGTTTTTCCAGCAACATACGTTTTTCGGCAGCCAACTCGGGCGACATGTCCGAAAACTCGTAATTCAGGTCATTTAACTCAAACACCGTGCGGTCATATTGGTTGGTCATTACAATACACTCGGTGGGGCATACAATGGTACACAAGCCGCAGTACATGCACTTCGCCATATCAATATCGAATTTGGCGGCGTACAGCAGTTTTTTAGAGCCGTCGGATGTCTCCCCTATCGAGCCCTCGGTAGATTTTATCGATTCGATATCGATGCAGTTTACCGGGCATATTTTGGCGCAGAGGTCGCACACAATGCAGTCGTCTATCTCTACGTCCAGTTGGTACCGGCCAACTTCCGGTGTCGGCAATTGCTGCGCCGGGTATTGGATGGTGTTGGTATCGTTTTGCTGGCTGAAGTAATTGTTATCGGTAATAGGTACCACCTTGCGCTTAAAATTACCCGCAAAAAGGTGCTTCACGGTGAGGGTAAGCCCCCGCCATGCCGTTACAAAACCATTTACAACTCGATTGATCAATACTTCTTATTTTAATATCGAATAATGAATGTTGAATATCGAATACTGAAGTTTCATCTCCTTACTTCATTTCATCATTCGAAATTCGATGTTCGTTATTCCTCACATTACCCACAGCCGCCACACGCCTGATATCAGCATGCAGGCAAAGGCCAGCGGGGTTAATATCTTCCAGCAGAGGTTCATCAACTGGTCCACCCGTAAGCGGGGCAGTGTCCAGCGGATCCACATTTGAACCCATACCAGGGCTATTGTTTTTATTAGTATCCAAATGATGCCCCAGGCAGTGCCGGTTGTCCAGTCGGCCAGTTTTACTGCGCCCATATTTGGCAATGGTGTGTTCCAGGCACCCAGGAACAGGATCACCCCTACCATAGATACCAGGTACATCATGCTGTATTCTGCCAAAAAAACCAGCGCAAACTGCAGCCCGGTAAACTCGGTATGGAAACCCGATACCAGTTCCGAATCTGCCTCCGGGATATCAAATGGTGCGCGGTTGCTTTCTGCCAGCGAAGCGATAAAATAGATAACAAACGCTACCAGTAAATGCGGCGCACGGAACACATTCCACGATAATATGCCGCCCACATTGGTTACATCCCAAATGCCTAAAAATTTAATTTTCTCTGCCGCCAATACGCCTTGCTGCATGGCAATTTCTTGCAGGTTGAGGGTTTGGGCTATCATTACCACCGCTATCAGCGCGAAACCGGCGGGGATCTCGTACGAGATAATTTGCGCAGCCGAGCGCATAGCGCCTAAAATTGAATATTTATTGTTGGAGCCCCAGCCCGCCATCAGTATGCCCAGGGTTTCGATAGAAATAATTGCGAAAACGTAGTATAGCCCGATATTGATATTTGCCGGCACAACGCCAGCGGCCCAGGGTAAAGCAGCAAAGCCAAGGTACACACCTATAAATATCACTGCCGGCGCCATCAGGAAGAGTATCTTATCGGCAGCAGCGGGGATGATGAATTCTTTCTGCACCATCTTCAGCATATCGGCAGGTACCTGCAGCCAGCCAAATTTGCCCGTTTCGGTAGGGCCTAAACGGTTTTGAATAAAGGCGCTCACCTTACGCTCGGCATATACGCCTATCATGGTAAACAGCCCCACAAAAGCAAATAAACCAAAGGCAACAATAAAATATGTAAGGTAATAGTTCAAGGGCGCTTGCTTTTGCTGCAAACTTAATAAATGCGTGGGATAGTTGACTGTTTTGGTAGTTGTTTTTTAAGTGGGGAGTTAGCCCGCCGTCATTGCGAGGAACGAAGCAATCTCTACGCAGGCAGAGGCGCTTTGCAAATCCGCCCTGCTAACCGGGAGATTGCTTCGTTCCTCGCAATTGTAAAGGTCAGATAATTCGGTAACAGAATTAGCTTTATATAACAA
>CBFGNE010000212.1:0-6538 GCA_965649995.1 uncultured Mucilaginibacter sp. | reverse complement strand
CCCGCCGTTGGTATAGAAATGTGTACCGTAATAGGTACTATATCGCCAACTTTGGCGGTTAAAGGTTGGTCTACTCCTGTAATAACCTCACCGCAGCAAGCCAGCGCAATACCTAATATCAGGCAGGCGCATACCCTCCATAAATTTTTGCCTTTTATATGTAAATATGATCTCATAATTTCTTTCTAATCGGTTTAAAGCTTTGTTAATTAACTTTTTGCAATACGTACACATATGAGTTACCGGTGCAGCCGGGGCTAAACGTTAAGCTTAACTGCCGTTTGCCGTTTACTATTGGATAGGTAAATGCGGTAGCCACGGGTGTTTTACCGGCAGCGGTAAACGTTATTTTAAATGGGTATTGCGGATCGTCAAGCGCGAAGGTGCCGTCCTGGTCAACCAAAAATGGCAGCTTATTTACCAATGCGTACCCGGTTGGCGTAAAGTTTATTTTAAAGCCGCTAAAATCAATAATGGATGTAAGGTCGCTGCCGTTGCGCGTAGCTTTAATTACCTGCCAACTGCCGGTAATATCTTTTATTGCTTCCTTTTGCGGCAGCACCTTTTCGGTTTTGCAAGCTGTGGCCAACAAGGCAATTAGCAGTACCATTATCAGCGCTTTTGTTTGATATATCTTTTTCATATCCTTTTTCATATCCTGTTAATAACCCGGGTTTTGAATCAGTTCGGGAGATTTTGCAATCTCGGTTTGTGGCAGGGGCCATAAGTACATAGCCGTACGGAAGTTGCGTTTGCGCACAGGGAATTGCTTGTAGGTAACAGCGGTACCGTTACGGTTAACTTCCATCCCCATGGTTTGTATATTATCGGTTTGCTCGGCAATTTTCCAACGGCGTACATCCCAAAAACGCTGCTCTTCAAAAGCAAGCTCAATGCGCCTTTCGTTGCGGATAACCTCGCGCATGGCTGCCTGGCTTAAGCCGGTGGGCAATGCATAGGGGTTTAAGCCTGCCCGTTGGCGTATAGCCTGTACAGCTATGTAAACCTCGTTGGTAGGCCCATCGTACTCGTTAGCTGCTTCTGCATAATTAAGCAGCACTTCGGCGTAACGCATTAGCGGCAGCACCCGGTCTGTTGGGTGCGTAAAATCATTTGCTACGGCGTTTGGCGATAGCATTTTGTTGGTATAGTACCCGGTTTGTGTGCCCAGGTGCACTGCATCAGGCCCGGTTGGCACGCCATTAAAAGTGCCCTGGTAAATATTAACAGGCGAAAGGCCCGATGCAAGCCTGTTTTGCAAAGGTGTTTGATCGCGAATAACGGTGTAATTTAAACGCGGGTCGCGGCCTGCGTAGGGGTTTTGCGGGTCGTACCCGGATGTAGGGTCGGTTATCGGTTTACCATTTGCCATCGGGAAGGCATCAACCAATCCCTGCAACGGGAAAGCACCATTCCTGCCGGTACGCGATGGCGGCTGGAACAGGGCCTCCAGGTCGTAATTCCCCGTTTTGCTCATATACGGGAAAATATATTCGGTATTGAAACGCTTGGTAAATAGTGCCTGGAAACCGATACCGGGGGTTGAATTATCGGTATTTAAGGTAAATGTGCCGAGGCCTATAACGGCTGCTGCTGCGTCCTCAGCCGCTTTCCAGCGTTCCCTGCTGAAAGATGTATACCCCAAAACCGCGTCGTTTTTTGTGCCGGTAAGCGGTGCCTGGTTAAACAAGGGGCTTGCGGCGTAAAGCAGCACCCTCGATTTTAATGCCCAACAGGCGCCTTTAGATGCACGGCCGTAGCTTACGCCGCTTTGCGATGCCGGCAGGTCCTGTGCGGCGGCATTGCATTCGGATACGATGTAATTAACGCATTCTT
This sequence comes from uncultured Mucilaginibacter sp., assembly GCA_965649995.1. Classification (GTDB taxonomy): domain Bacteria; phylum Bacteroidota; class Bacteroidia; order Sphingobacteriales; family Sphingobacteriaceae; genus Mucilaginibacter. The sequence continues at coordinate 4,702 of CBFGNE010000212.1, read as the reverse complement.
CATAGGTGTTTCGGGCAACAGGGATATTATCGGTGTAGTTATAAATACTATCGCCTACCAGGTGGATGCCACCGTAGTGTTTTAACAGGATGGCATAATACCATGCCCTTAAAAAACGGGCCTCTGCCTTCATTTGTGTTTTTGCGAAGGTGTTGATTGGCGATTTAGGGAGGTTTTTAAGCAACTGGTTAACCGCGCGTATATTGTAATATGAGTTCCTGTAAGCATCATCTGTTACTACTGCTGCATTGATGGTGCCTGTTTCCCAGGCCAGCGCGGTAGAACCACCCGAGTTGTAAACCTCCGCCTCGTCTGACGATGCATCCAACCCACCGTTTGGCGTTTGGTTAAAAGCATTTGGGCCATAAGTAAACCGGTTAGCAGCAAAACTGAAATTGACATTGGTGTATATACTTGCCAGGAAGGCCACGGTATTGGCACTATCTTTAAATACCGTTTCCTCGGTTAGGTTTGTTGTGGCTGTTTGCCCCAAAAAACCATCCTTTTTACAGGATGCCAAAAGAAAAAGGGCAAGGAAGAGGGAATAAGCAACCGACTGAAAGTAAAGTTTTTTCATACTGTAGGGTTATTATAATAAAGCGGTTAAGCTTCAGCATTTTATGTTTCTTTGATAGCGAAAAATCGTTTTAGCAAACCGGGCACGAAACCGCGCTTTACAGCGCTCGTTTTACTGACCGGATAATTGGTTTATAATTATGGTTTTAATTATAGTGCTAATATAGAGCGTAAAAACGATTTAGCAAACTTTTTTAGCTCTTTTTTTATTTTTAATGATTTGCACTCCTAACCCATTATTATTTAACATTTTAATAAGATTTAAAAGAGTTATAATTAATGTTTTTAATAAAGCCTGCAAGCGCTATTTTTCCCCGTTAAAAAACCTGCTAAAAAACAATGATTGATAGGTAATAGAATTGCCCCAATATTCCCAGGAATGCCCACCCGGCCTTACGGTGTAATCGTGTGGTATTTTGCGTTCCAATAGCTTATCGTGAAGTTCCTGGTTGCCGCTGTACATAGCATCATCATAACCGCAATCGAAAGTTAAGGCAAGCGCATTGGGTTTTATTAAATAGATAAGGCTTACCACGCAGTGCTGCTCCCAAACATCGGGATGTTCGCTGTACTTGCCCAGCATCTGCTCGATGCCATAACTATCGGCAAACTGGCGTATATCTACCACGCCGCTCATGCTGCCCGCTGCGCCAAATACATCCTGGTGCTTAAACGCCAAAAACAGTGCGCCGTGCCCGCCCATGCTTAAACCGGTTATGGCCCTTGCCTTACGGGTAGCAATGGTAGAGTAGTGGCTGTCTATATAGCTTACCAACTCTTTGCTTATGTAGGTTTCGTACCTAAAATCTTTATTCGCCGGGCTATCAAAATACCAGCCGGCAAAAGCGCCATCCGGGCAAACGATGATGAAATGGTAAGTGTCGGCCAGCCTGGTAATGGCAGGGATCTTTTTTATCCAATCGGAATAATTGCCGCTGAACCCATGCAGCAGGTACATCACCGGGTATTTTTTTGATGCGGTGTAGTCGGCGGGCTTTACAATAACCGCTTTCAGGTCGCGGTTCATGGCGGCACTGTGGGTAAGCGCAGTATCAACCGTTGCGGCGCTTGCCTTTATGCCAAACGATGCGAAGCAGAGGAGCAACAAGGCGATAAATCTTTTGATATTCATAGTGTTAAATAGTGTTCTTAAGCGGTTATCGTAAGTAGCGATGGGTTTGAAACCTATCGCTACGGTTGCAGGTATATTATTTTGATGCGGTTATCTTTATACGATGGGTTTGCGGTTTATTAATGGCATAGATCTGGCTGGTTAATACGTCCATCTCTTTTTGCCAGGCATCGCGTAGGCTTTTGTAACGGGCACGGCTATAATTATCTTTATTGCCGTTTACAAAAGGGTTTTTCGGGGCGTATTTGTTAACAGAATCCATAGCGGCGTTATTGTCTTTATACAACATGCCCTTTTCTTTTAAAAAGTCGTACTCCATCCACATATAGTTCCTAAAGCGGCGTTCTATTTCCCAGCGCTCTTCGTTCAACTCGCGTATTTGTATGGCCTGCTGGTATTGCGGGGTGGTGGTAATTTCTGCCAGGTTAATGCCGGCGGCGAAATCAGCAGCAGCCCAGTTGCCCATTTTTTCGCCGTCTATCAGCAGGGTGTAAGTACCATCTTTCAAACCTTTAATGGCCAGCATTTCGCGGTTAAACTCATTGGTAAAAGGAATCACTTTCAGTGCATCCGATTGTTTTTTGCGGTTGCCCCAGCTGCGCGGAATAGTATCCAGCGGGTAAGGCAGCGAGTTGGCTAAGTAATTGAAAGATATCGATTTAGCATTTGCCGATAAATTTAATACCTTGCTGTTTATTGCCTTAGCAACTGTTTTTGTGGCAGCATTAATGGCAACATCGGCCACAACGCTATTAGCCAGTCCCTGTGTTTTGAGGAACAGGTAAGCCATCACCAAATGCCCGTCATTATCCGGGTGGATACGGTCGTTGGGGGTAAGGCTAAATGCAGTGTCTTTTAACTGCTCCCGTTTGTTGATGGCATCCATCGGGTGAAAAAAATCGACATAACCCCAATTGTTCCTTTTGGCACTGCTCTGCTGAAAATCGATCACCTTAGCAAAAGCCGCAGCTTTACCCGGGTAAATATTTTTGGTAGTGAACTTGCTGGTTTCGTCGTACGGCGAGCCCAGGATCAGTATCTTGCGGATCTCGGTATGCTTTTTCAATTTTTCTTCCAGCGCCGCGTATGTTTTATAGCTGCCCACGAGGCGGTTATCAATAAACTCCTGTGCATCCTTGCGGTACCATTCAAAATAACCGGTATCGTTCATTCCCCAGGTGAGGGTAAGCACCGTTGGTTTCCTGCTCAGCGCATCGGCATCGAACCTATCCGCCATTTGCCCGATTGCGTCGCCGCCAATGCCTACGTTAAAAAACTGCATGCGGCGGTTGGGGAAATGCGTCATATAATACAGCCAGATGTACGAGTGGTAATGCCCGCCGTCGGTAATGCTGTTGCCAACAAATGCCACGCGGTCGCCGGCCTTAAAAGGGGCAATCGTTTGGGCGTTTACGCCTGTGTACAGCCCGATGCTTATCAATAGTGAATAGAGTTTTTTCATATTTTTAGTTGATGCCCCAGTTTTTATTGGGTTTTGCGCCCATGGTTAATTCCAGCGTGCCACCCGCGGCTATCGCCGAATAATCGATGTAGCACTTGTTGTAGGTTTTACCGTTTAGCTTAGCGCTTTGTATGTAAACATTTGTTGGCGAGTTATTTTTTGCGATGATGCTAAAGGCAGTGCCTTTGGCGTATTTAGGGTCGAGTTTTAGGGTTACTTTATCAAATACGGGGCTGGTGATCTCCTGCCGGGTATCGCCCGGGGTAACCGGATGTAAGCCACTGGCAGCCAGCACATACCACGCCGACATCTGCCCAACATCCTCGTTCCCTACCAAACCCTCTACAGAGTTTTTATAGGCACGACGGCAGATCTCCCGTGTCCATTTTTGTGTAAGCCACGGCTGGCCGAGGCGGTTGTACAGGAATGGCACGTGGTGTACGGGTTCGTTGGCGTGGTTGTAGTAATCGTTCCACATCATGTTATCCGGCGTTTTGGCGAAAAGGTTATCCAGGTCGGCCAGTACTTTTTTCCTGCCGCCCATCAGCTCAACCATGCCGTCAACATCCTGCGGTACAAACCAGCCCTGCTGGTAGGGGTTGGTCTCAAAGGTTCCGTACCATTGCGTCATCCTCCCCGAATCGGGCCAGGCAATCCAGTTGCCTTTGTCATCTTTAGGGCGGAACCAGCCTTTTTCCTTGTCAAAAATGTTTTTGTACGACATGCTGCGCGCTGTGTACTTTTTAGCGTCGGCAGGGTGTTTAAGCCATGTGGCTAACTGCGCTACGCACCACTCGTTATAAGCATACTCCAGTGTTTGGGCTATGCCAATATTACCGGGCGCGAAGCCTTGCTCGCCGTTGCCAAATTTCTCCACCGAGCCTACCGACAATGCATACGCCTTATTTACATCATAATTGCGGATGCCTTTGGCGTAAGCATCGGCCAGCACAGAGGTCATGGGGTTGCCCAGCATACAACCGCTGTAGGCGTTCAGCAGCTCCCAGCGTTCGAAGTAGTTCTTCTGTTTTTGATCGGCTAGGGTAACCATTGAGTTCACCAAATCGTTCACCAACGAGGGGTTAATAATGGTTTGCAGCGGCATCTGGCTGCGGAAAACGTCCCATCCGCTGAAAATGGTGCGCTTTTTAAAGCCGGCGTTTGCATGTGCTTTGCCATCGCCGCCAGGGTATTTGCCATCCACATCGCTGATGATGCGGGGATCTATCATGGTGTGGTACAGGGCGGTGTAGAATACTTTCTTCTGCGTTAAGGTGCCGCCTTGTATAACCACTTTGGCGAGGGCATTATTCCAAAGCGCGGTGGCTTTTTGGCGTACGGCATCAAAGTTCCAGTCCTTAATTTCGGCGAGGAGGTTGGCCTTTGCACCTGCCATGCTGACGAAGGAGATGCCCGATTTCATCAGCACCTGCTCGTTGGTTTTGGTAGCAAAATTGGTATAAAAACCCAGGTGTTTCCCTTGTTTTTCTTTGGTTTTCTTTAAAATCCCGGCCTTTCCAACAACTTCCTGG
>CBFGNE010000211.1:0-6540 GCA_965649995.1 uncultured Mucilaginibacter sp. | reverse complement strand
CTTGCGAAAGGTCAAGGATGATGTTTCGCTGCCCTTCGGTGTTGATCAGAATAAGTTCTGACTTAAGCTGAGGGGTGATCAGTGAGTTTAATTTTGATTCGTTAAGCTTAATAAGGATGTATTTCTCGTGCTTATCAACCGTATATTTCATTTTGGGATATTTAAAAAGCTAAGATATAACTAATTTACATTTAATTAAAAAAATTACAACTCGGCCAACGCTGCATTTATATTCCGTTCTACCCTTTGCAAAACATTTTCATCGCCGGGTTTTACAAAAGCCTCGCCTGTAATTTGCTGGTATAACTCTATATACCTATCGGATATGGACAAAACGATCTCCCTCGTCATTTCGGGCACAACTTGCCCGTCTTTCCCCTGAAAATCGTTCTCTATCAGCCATTTCCTTACAAACTCTTTGGAGAGCTGTTTTTGTGGCTCGCCATTTTGCTGGCGTTCTGCATAGCCATCACTATAAAAATAGCGCGATGAATCGGGCGTGTGTATCTCATCTATCAGGTAAATGGTATCGCCAACTTTACCAAACTCGTACTTAGTATCTACCAGTATCAGCCCCTGCCCTGCCGCAATTTCGGTACCACGGGCAAACAGCTGGCGGCTATAGCTTTCCAATTGAACATAGTCGGCTTCGCTAACGATGCCTTTGGCTAAAATATCCTCGCGCGAGATATCCTCGTCGTGCCCCACCGACGCTTTTGTAGTTGGGGTGATGATGGGTTCGGGCAGTATGTCGTTCTCCTTTAACCCTTCGGGTAAGGTTACGCCGCAAACCTGGCGCTTGCCTAAGGCATACTCGCGGGCGGCATGGCCGGCAAGGTAGCCGCGTATCACCATCTCCACCTTGAAAGGCTCGCATATGCGGCCAATGGTAACACTCGGGTCCGGCACGCTGAGTACCCAGTTTGGTACAATATCGGCAGTAGCTTTTAAAAATTTAGCGGCAATTTGGTTAAGCACTTGCCCTTTAAAGGGGATCGGCTCGGGCAATACCACATCGAATGCAGAGATCCTATCGGTAACCACCATGGCCAGGTATTTATCGGCAATGGTATATACATCGCGCACCTTACCTTTATAATAATCCGTTTGCGATGGGAAATTAAAATGTGTTTCTTTTATAGCGTCCATTGTTTTAGATATGAGATGTGAGATATGAGATGTGAGACAAACCTCGCTTGCCTGCAATCCAATCTTCACAGCTAAATTCTACAATTTTGATGTCAGATACCAATTGAGCTAATCTCAAATCTCATATCTAACATCTCAAATCTCTATTGTATATCCCCGTAAGCTTCTAATATCCGGCGAACCAGTTTGTGCCTTACAACGTCTTCTCCGCTTAGGTAAACTATGTCGATACCTTTTATGTCGGTAAGGATGCGAAGTGCCGTATAAAGCCCCGATTGCTGCTTCTTTGGTAAATCAATCTGCGTTACATCGCCGGTTACAATGAATTTTGCCGATGGGCCCATACGAGTCAGGAACATCTTCAATTGCATATCGGTGGCGTTTTGTGCCTCATCCAAAATCACAAAGCAATTATCCAGCGTTCGGCCACGCATAAATGCCAGTGGGGCAATTTCTATGGTGCGGTTCTCCAGGTAAAGCTTTAGCTTTTCTGCCGGTATCATATCGTCCAGCGCATCATATAGCGGGCGCAGGTACGGGTCGATTTTTTCCTTCAGATCGCCCGGTAAAAAGCCCAGGTTCTCGCCTGCTTCAACCGCCGGGCGGGTAAGGATAATACGTTTAATCTCTTTGTTTTTTAATGCGCGTACAGCTAATGCTACGGCAGTATAGGTTTTACCGGTACCTGCAGGGCCAATGGCAAACAGGATATCGTTTTTGCCGATGCCATCCACCATACGGTGCTGGTTGGTAGTGCGGGCACGAACCATTACGCCGTTAGGGCCAAAAACCAATACCTCGCCGCTTGCAAACTTATCTGCCGCAGCAGGTTCGCCGTTAGATGATGCCGGTGTAGGCTTGGTGCCTAATATGCGCTCCACATCATTAGCGTTAAGGCTTTCGTATTTTTCTAAATGCTGCACTAAACGGTCAAACTTTTCCTGGAATAGCCCCAGTTCGTTTTCGTCTCCTAAAACCTTTACTTCGCTGCCGCGTGCAACTATTTTAAGCTTAGGGTATTGCTTTTTAATGATCTCGAAATGATCATTATTCGGGCCCCATAAAACGGCGGGGTTTACCTGGTCAATTGATAGTTTTAGCTCGTTCAATACTAATTGATTTTTTCAGTTGCAGATTTTTATGAATTAAAAATTTAATATTTGCACCTTTAAATGCTCACACAAGATTAGTAATAAATATTATAAAATTAATGGCAATTATAACTTTAACTACTGACCTGGGCGATAAAGATATTTATCAGGCCGCCCTTAAAGGTAGTATTTTAAAGTTACTGCCAACAGTAAATATTGTAGATATTACTAACAATGTGGCGGCTTTTAACGTGCAGCAAGCAGCTTTTATATTAAAGAACAGCTTCTATTACTTCCCCGATGATACGGTGCATTTGATAGGCATCGATACCGTTTACAACAACGCTACCCGTTACCTCGCGGTACGCTACAAAAACCACTTTTTTGTAGGTGCGGATAACGGCATTTTCTCGTTAATGTTTGATGCTGAGCCAGAGGAAATTGTAGAAATAAACATTATGCAGGACCTTAAATTCCTGCACTTCCCGCTGGCGGATATTTTTGTAAAGGCCGCCTGCCATTTGGCCAATGGGGGTACGCTGGCGCAAATAGGTATCCCGGTTAGTAATGTGGAAAACAAATCTAACCTGCACCCCGTTATCGATAATAATCTGATCCGGGGCGCGGTGATCTATATCGATTCGTTCCAGAATGTGATAACCAACGTTACCAAGGAGTTTTTTAACCGGGTGCAACAAGGCCGGCGTTTTGTGCTGTACTTTAAACGCAACGAAACCATCACCCACCTTAGCTGGCATTACAACGAAGTACCCGAAGGCGAAAAGCTCTGCCTCTTCGGTATCAGCGACCACCTGGAGATAGCCATTAACAAAGGCAACGCCAGCGGTTTATTAGGTTTGAATGTTGGGGACAGTGTTATTATTGATTTTAAGTAGATGGTCTATTGGCCATTGCAGGCTTTTTGGAGTTTAGGCAAATGGGACAAATTGTACGATCAGTACAGTTTTGTACACTGGTACATTTGTAAAGCATCCGGCATTCCCGATAAGGATCCCCCAAAATCAACATTAAATACCTGCCTGCCCAGCATGGCCAAACGGGGGCTAAGCGCAGCATGGAAGAGTTTTTTAGTACCCCGTAAAAGATAACACAACCACTACCCCACCCTTTTAGCTTATCTTTGCTGCTCTTCATTTTATTACACATGATACAGCAAACGCTCCAAAAACTTAATATCGAAAAGCTAAACCCTATGCAGGAGGCAGCTATAGCAGCTGTAAAAAAAGGCGATGTAATATTGCTTTCGCCTACCGGCTCGGGCAAAACGCTTGGGTTTTTACTGCCTTTATTAAGTTTGCTGGATAGTAAAGTAGCAACAGTACAAGCGCTTATTTTAGTACCGTCGCGCGAACTTGCTTTGCAGATAGAACAGGTTTTCCGCTCCATTGGCAGCGGTTTTAAAGTGAATTGCTGTTACGGTGGGCACCCCGTACGCACCGAAATGAAGAACCTTTCGCAGCCGCCGGCAGTGTTAATCGGCACGCCGGGCCGCATAGGCCACCATCTACGCCGCGAGAGTTTTAGCACAGATACTATTACCACCCTGATACTGGATGAATTTGATAAGGCGCTGGAGTTTGGCTTTCAGGAAGATATGGCCTACATCATCGGCCAATTGCGAAGCCTGAGGAAACGCGTACTTACTTCGGCCACGCAAATGGACGAGATACCTCGCTTTACAGGCATTAACAAACCCATCACCCTTAATTATTTAAGCGATAGCGCGCCAACGGCCAACCTGAAGCAAAAGGTGGTTATTGCCGAAGCTGCTGATAAGCTGGAAGCGCTTTTTGCCCTGATATGTAAAATTGGCGATAAGGCAACCCTGGTGTTCTGCAACCACCGCGAGGCTGTAGAACGCATTAGCGATGTGCTTTGGGATAACGGGCTGCCCAACGATGTTTTCCACGGCGGTATGGAGCAGGACGACCGCGAGCGCGCCTTAATAAAATTCCGCAACGGCAGCCACCGCATCCTCATCACTACCGACCTCGCCTCTCGCGGGCTGGATATCCCCGAGATAGAACATGTGATACATTACCAGTTGCCGCATACCGAAGAAGCTTTCACCCACCGTAACGGGCGTACAGCGCGTATGCACGCTGCGGGTACCTCCTACCTTATGCTTTCGCCCGGGGAAAAGCCGGCATACATAGCAGAGATGCCGGAGGTGGAAGATCTATCAGGCGAAATTGTTATCCCGCAGCCATCACCATGGACCACCCTTTACCTCGCCGCGGGTAAAAAAGACAAAGTAAACAAGGTAGATATTGTAGGGTTGCTGCTCAAAAAAGGCGAATTGAATAAAGAAGACCTCGGACTGATAGAAGTGCTCGATTTTTCCTCCTATGCCGCCGTAAAACGCGTACGCGCAGAACGCGTGGTAGCATTGGTTAAGAACGAGAAAATTAAAGGGAAAAAGGTTAAGATAGAGGTATCGAAATAATAGACCCTTAATTATAAATTTAGCCCGGCAGCAAACGGTTTTTCCGGGGCATCGCGCTGTGTCAGGAAAAAATAATGAAACCCGCTCTGTTAGTTTGCTTTTGCCCAATCTAAAGCAAACTGATGGGCTTCGTCAACGCGGTCAACCCTAACTTCTTTACCATCCTTTACAAGTGTTTCCTGAAAACCGTGACTGCAGTTGGGGTACACTTTGTAGGTGAGGTTTTTTTTGCCTTTCCTTAAGAATTCAAGTTTGGCATAATCCATATCTATAATAGTTTGGTTATTGTCCTTACCGCCGGCCACATACAAAATCGGGATGTTAAGCTTAAGCATGTTTTCTAACGGCGTAGTTTCAGAAAAACTACTCCATTTTAAATAAGTGGCTCCATACCATTTCTTATCAGTAGCTAACGGGCTTGCATATATTTTTTCATATTCGTTATAAAGCGAATCTACAATTTGCTGGCCTTGTTCAGCTGTAATTTTACCGGCAGCCGCATCAAGCCGTGCATTAATAAGAAAATCATATAACTGATTGAGCGCATTGCCAACAAAACAAATAACATGGGTAACCTTTTTGTTGAACACGGCTACTAATGGCGCAACTTGCGAGCCCTCCGAATACCCCATCACAATAATATGTTTTTTGTCGACAGGTATTTTCTTTACTGCATAATCGATAGCTTCCGAGGCCGCAATCGCTCGCCACTGTAAACTATAAAATTTATCATAAACGGCATTGCCAGGGTAATAAGCATTGCCGGCCCGGTATCTGAGGCTATCGCTAAAAGGGATACCGGGCTTGCTGATGAGTACCACCGTATAATTTTTTGAGGCTGTAGCTATATCGAGGGAAACAGATGTGCTGTAATTACCGGAGCTTTTTCTAAAAATCAATGGCATATTGCCGGAGCCATCAATGTATATCAATAACGGCTTTTTTATGTTTCTGTTAGCTTTGCTTATATGGATAACAATATTACCCAGCTGTTTATTCGTAATTGTATCGTGGTCGAAAACGCTATCCAAGCGGTTTTGCGCAGAGCCTTGTATACTCGTAAATATTAAACAAACCGATGCTATTAATTTAAGGGCGTTGTGGTAAAACTTATAAATCATGAGAATTTGGGCGCTTATTATGAAGTTAGGATAAAAGACGTTTTATTTTCTCAAACGTTACGGTCTATTTCTTTCCGTTATTTACAATATTGCTTTTTTGGTATGCCCTTTTTCTTGAATTTTAATCATCGGTTAGCCAGCATATGTCAGTTTTCCTCCCTACTTCGTCATCTTCTCTATCTCCGCCTTAACGTCTATATTGTTATCCCTTTGCAATAACGCGCCAAGCCGCTCATAAATAGGCTTGCCGGCATCAATATCGTTGGTTGATGCGGGTTTTCCGCCAAACCATTTGTTCATATCCCAATTAATCTTAAAGCTTACCTATTTGGTTTCCTTAGTTCCGCCAATGGCGCAAATTAGCACATCGTAACTCGCATTATTTTTGGTGATTAGTTTTTGGCCGGTTACCGATAGGTAGTTATCGTTTACCCGTAATTTCCTAACAATAAGGTATTCCTGATTAATGGAGTTTACTACATATTCATCCTTTATCTCTTCGGAAAGGTAATTCGGGTCCAGTTTATCGTATTTGATATAGAAAGCCCAAAGGCAGGCATCTTTTAAAGCTGACAATACCGATTGGCTCTCGGGGTATTTCTGATAGGCCTCCCAACCGGCATCAAATGCGTTTTTGAAATCCTTTTGATACGCATATTCGTTAATAAGGCGTACCCAGGTCATTTCGGTAGTATGGTTAACATTGCCGGTA
>CBFGNE010000210.1:0-6540 GCA_965649995.1 uncultured Mucilaginibacter sp. | reverse complement strand
ACCAAATAGGGCAGTTGCCGTACCAATTTGCTCGCGCGGCCAGGTTTCTATCAGGATAGTTTGCCCGGTAGATATTAAACCACCTCCGGCAAGGCCCTGTAGAATACGGAAAGCGATCAACTCATTCAGCGTCTCGGCGTTACCGCAAAGAAACGACGCGATTGTAAAAACGATGATAGAGGTAAGAAAGTAATTCTTACGCCCAAACCGCCCTCCCAGCCAGCCCGACATAGGCAGGATGATAACGTTGGCAACCGCATAGCCGGTAACCACCCAGGCAATATCCTCCAGCGTAGCACCCAGGTAGCCCTGTATTTTTGGTATTGCAACGTTTACTATAGTGGTATCAATCAGCTCGAGCAGCGATGCCATAATTACCGTAATGGTAATTATCCATTTTTTAAAGCCTGTTTCAGCCATGTTATTTAATTTTTTGTTATTACCGAAACGTCAACGCTCATACCCGGGCGTAGTTTCGCAAGGTCTTCTTTGCTTCCGCTTAGTTTAATTTTAACCGGCACGCGTTGCACAACTTTTACAAAGTTGCCTGTAGCATTATCCGGCGGCAGTAATGAAAATTTAGCACCTGTAGCCGGCGAAAAGTTGTAAACGGTACCTTCCACCTTCAAATCGGGGTAAGCATCAACTTTCACATTAACTTTTTGCCCGTTCGTAATCTTATTAAGCTGGGTTTCTTTAAAGTTGGCCGTAATAAAAGTGCTGTTATCGTTTACTATAGAAAACAGCGTTTGCCCTGCCTGTACCAATTGCCCTACCTGTACATTCTTTTTAGATACCACACCGGTAGATGGGGCTTTAATGTCTGTATAGGATAGCTGTAGCTTAGCGTAATCAATATCAACCTGCTTTTGGGTTACGCCGGTATTGGTAACCTTTAACTGGCTGCGGCTGGTGGCAACCTGTTCTAAAGCGGCTTTATATTTATCGTTTGCTGCGTTGTAATTTGCCTGGGCAACTTCCAGGTCGGCCTTTGCCTGGTCAAACTGCTGCCCGGTTATCGATCCGTCTTTGATCAGGTTAGCGTAACGTGCATAATCTTTACGTACTTTATCCAACCTGGCAGCTGCCGATACTACATCGGCTTTAGCGCTTGAAGAGTTAGCTGCCGTGGTAGATATCTGCGATTGGCCAACGCCAATGCTTGCGCTTGCGCCAACCTGCGCTGCCTGCGCCTGCTCCAGTTTTACCTGGTAATCGCGCGGGTCTATTTTCACCAGCAATTGGCCTTTGCTTACGTGGGTGTTTTCTTCAAACATAATGCTATCCACATAGCCGCCAACGCGGGCTACTACGGGGCTTATGTCGCCATCTATTTGTGCATCGTCGGTATCAACGTGCTTGCTATAGTACATGTATTCTTTTACGCCGAAAATGATACCACCGATAAGTATGATCCCTAATATGATAGGAAGAACCCTGTTTGGTTTCTTTTTGGTTTCTGTTTCCTGAGTTGCCATTGTATTTTGATTTTGTATTACTTGTTAAGAGTTCCGGTTGATTTTAATAAAGTATAGTAAGCAAGGCCTGCATCCGCTTTTGCCAGTTCCAGGTTAATTTCTGCCTGGTAAAGCAGGGTTTGCGCATCGGCACGGTCTGTGGCCGACGAGATATTGCTTTTGTATTTCGATTCCAGTATCCTGTTATTCTCCGTTGCCTGGCTAATGGATGTTTGCAGCAGGCTAATTTTATCCAAAGCGGTTTTATAGTTCTGGTAGTTTTGGTTCACCTCGTTTTTAATGTTATCAGCAGTGATGCCTTTGTTAATGATAACTTCCTCGCGCTGCAGGCGAGCCTCGGTAACTTTGTTTTTGTTTGTCCAAAGGGATCCAAAGTTCCAGCCGAGGGTAAGCCCTAAAGATATTGGCGTAATGTATTTACCATCCTTAGGTATTGGGTTGCCCGATACGCCAACATAATAAGCGCTGCCTGATGCGGAAAGCGTAGGCGATGTATTTGCCTTTATGCTTTTAATGTTGGTTTCGGCAACCTGTGTGCGCAAGTCCATTTGTTTTAACTCTGCACGGTGCACAAAGGCCGAATCGATATAGTTTGACAATGGCGCTGCCTGCCTGTCGGCCTCGTTTATCTGTGCAATGCTGAGTTGGGTGGTTTCGGGCAGCCCCAGCAGGATATCCATATTATAATTGATGATGCGGCGGTTATTCTCCAGGTCTATTCCGTTCAGTTCGATGTTGGAGCGTTGTAATTGAAAACGCAACACATCGTTTTTGGTAACCAACCCCTGGCTAAAAAAGCGCTGCGATTGTTTTATCTGTGCATCAATGGTTGCTAAATTCTGCTCAACCACTTTTTTTGCCTGTATCACTTTATACAGGTTATAATAGGCGTTAATAACATTGTAGGCTATCTGGTCACGGTCGTTTACGGCATCCAAACGGGCAACCTGTGTAAGCAGGTTAGTGCTTTCGCGGGCGTAGCGCAATTTATTACCGGCCCAAATGGTTTGGTTTAACGATACGGTACCCAGGTAAGCGTTGGCACTGCTGGGCAGGCTCAGGCTTTCTTCTCCAAATTCCAGCCTGTGGGCGGGGATTTGCGCGCGGTTGTAACCAAAGCTGGCTTTGCCGGTTGGCAATGCCTGATCTTTAGCTTGTTCAAATTGCGATACCGCCTGGTCAATCTTCGATTGCGATAGCTTTAGCATTTTGCTGTTTTCCAATCCCAGCTTCACGGCTTCGTCAAGCGTAATGGTTCTGTCTTGTGCCGCTACCGGGTTGGCAATAAGCATTGCTGCAATTAATACAGCAATACCGCCCGCGGCCATAACAGCTCTGTGTAGTAGATGCGGTTTTTGGGGGCTATTATTTATTGTTGTCATTTTCGTTGTGTAGGTAAGCTTTCAAAAGGGTTTTTAAATATTTTTTTAGGCGGGGCTTTAGCTTGTCTTCCTGTACCGTGCCGTCTAAAACATCGTAGCCTAATACTACCGATGAGATGTGCGGCGTATTAATAATATAGTTCTTGGTTCCGAACAAGGTGGCTACCAATAGTTCCTGGTCGGTATCAGGGTTAAATTCGCCGCTTTTTACGCCACCGGCAATAATGCCCTGAAAAACCTTTACGTTTCTCAGCACAATAGCGGTTATCCTATCGGTAAGGTCCGATTTTTTGGTTTTTGATATCTCGCGGTGCAGCATAATGTGGAAGCAGTTGTTATTCACCACTTTCTCTACATAGCTTTCTATATATTTATCAAGTTTTTCCCAGGCAGATATACTTGTATCGTTCCCAATTTCGGCCAGCACTTGCTGAAACATGGCGATCCGGCGTTCGAAAATCGCTAAAAACACCCCTTCCTTCGATCCGAAATAGTAATTCAGCATGGCCATATTTACGCCGGCCTCGCCCGAGATAGCCCGGGTTGATGCGCCATCATACCCAAATTCGGCAAATATGCGTTCGGCAACATCCAGGATATGATCCTTTTTATCTATTTTTTCTTTTTCCATTGTGTTTATCATCACGGCACAAAACTAATCAACCGATTGATTAATTAAAATTATTTTTGTCAGTAAAATGTAACACATTCACAATCAAGCCAAAAAAATTAATCGATTGATTAGTTTTTGCCAGTTGTTAGCAGATCTTACTTAATTACGCATACCGCCCAAGGTTACTTTTCAAGCAATACTGTTATATGCGTTGAGGTAGCCGATTTCCGGCATTATCCTTCCCTTTAATTTTTAGTTAAATATTTACCTGCCCAAAACAATTAGCAAACAGATTGTTTATAACTGGCAAGTAATTAGATTTTTATGGCAGAACAGGCATTAACGGGTTACAAAAGATGGATGGAGGGCATTGGTGAACAGGGTGTTTTCTTCAGCCGCTTTTTCCGTAATATTTTTACCGGAGGGTTTGAGTGGTCGGAGTTTGTGCGCCAGTGTTACGAAATAGGTTATAAGTCGTTTATGCTGGTTGGCTTAACATCCTTCATCATGGGTTTGGTGCTGATATTGCAGCTTCGCCCATCGATGGTAGATATGGGTGCCGAAAGTATGCTGCCCAAAACCCTGGCGGTATCGTTTATCCGAGAAATGGGGCCAGTTATAACCGCAATAATCTGCGCCGGTAAAATAGCATCCAGCATAGGTGCCGAGCTGGGCAGCATGAAGGTGACCGAACAGATAGATGCCATGGAGGTATCTGGTGCCAACCCTATGCAATACCTTGTAGTAACGCGCATATTGGCAACCAGCATTATGGTACCCATCCTGGCCTTAATGGGCGACGTAATAGGGCTGCTTGGTGGCTTTTTAGCGCTAAACTTTACCGACGAAATAAGTTTTTCCCTCTATTTCCACAAATGTATTGCCTCGCTGGAGTTTATTGACTTCCTGCCCGCGCTGGTGAAAACTATATTTTTTGGCTTCGCGATTGGCTTTGTGGGTTGCTATAAGGGCTTCCATTCTAACAAAGGCACCGAGAGCGTGGGGCTGGCGGCAAACTCGGCGGTGGTAACCGCATCGCTGTGGATCTTTGTTATAGACGCCATTGCCGTACAGGTCACCAGTATTTTATTCTACAGGTAATGGAAGAGCAGAACAAAAATACCGCCACCCCAAAACACGATCCAAACGAAGTTGTGGTAGATATTCAGCATATCTCCAAAACCTTCGACACAAACGAGGTGCTTACAGATATCAGCCTGCAGGTAAAGCGTGGCGAGAATGTGGTGGTGCTGGGAAAATCGGGCCAGGGCAAATCGGTAACTATACAATGCATCGTAGGGCTTTTATACCCCGACGAAGGCACTGTAAAGGTATTTGGCGATGATGTAGCAAAGATGAACGACCGGCGGTTAAAAAAACTGCGCACCCGGGTGGGCTTCCTGTTCCAGAGCGGCGCCCTATACGATTCGATGACGGTGCGCGAGAACCTGGAATTTCCGCTTACACGGGTTTTAAAAATCAAAGACAAGGCAGAGATAGACCAGCGCGTAGAAGAGGTGCTGGATAGCGTAGGATTACTTGATGCAATAGATAAAATGCCATCAGACCTATCCGGCGGTATGCGCAAGCGCGTTGGGCTTGCACGCACCATGATTGTAAAGCCTGAAATTATGCTTTATGACGAACCCACAACCGGCTTAGACCCAATTACGTCGCGCGAGATAAGCGAACTGATATTGAATATGCAAAAAAAATATAAAACAACATCCATCATTATTACCCACGACATGGAGTGCGCCAAAATAACAGGCGACCGCGTAGTGATCATGAACGACGGAAAATATATTGCCGAGGGCTCCTTTGATGACCTGCAAAACTCGGACGACGAACTGGTAAAATCATTTTTCACCCAAACAGCATGAAAACAACATCCTCACAAAAAATAAAGATCGGCGTATTTACCCT
The DNA here is from genome assembly GCA_965649995.1 of uncultured Mucilaginibacter sp. Taxonomy (GTDB): domain Bacteria; phylum Bacteroidota; class Bacteroidia; order Sphingobacteriales; family Sphingobacteriaceae; genus Mucilaginibacter. The sequence continues at coordinate 1,141 of CBFGNE010000210.1, read as the reverse complement.
CATCGGGTTCATTATACTGCTATTGGCCGTTTTCTTCATAGGCAATCAAAAAAGCCTGTTCAACTCTACCTTTCGGGTGTATGGTACCTTTAAAAACGTAAACGGGCTTACCGTGGGTAATAACGTACGCTTTGCTGGGATCAACGTAGGCGTGGTGGAGAGCATCAACATCGTTACCGATAGTTCTGTACGGGTAGACCTGAGCTTGAATAAATCGGTAAAAAAATTCATCAAAAAAGATTCGAAGATGAGCATCGGCAGCGACGGGCTGATGGGTGATAAACTGGTAGTTATAGCCCCGGGCGGCATTAACAGCACCGAGGAAATTGGCGAGGACAATGAGTTGGCCTCGGTTAATCCGGTGGATGTTGACCGGATTATCAACAAACTTACCAGGGTAGCCGATAATGCCGAAGTACTTACCAGCAACCTGGCCGAAATTGTGGCCAAAGTAAACAGCGGAAAAGGCAGCATAGGCCGCCTGCTGAATAACGATAAAATTGCCCGCGACCTGGAAGGTACCGTGAAGCAGGCGCAAACCACCATGAAGGGCGTACACGCCACCACCGCCACCCTTAACGAAGACTTGCAGGCCGCGCAGCACAACTTCCTGTTAAGAGGGTTCTTCAAGAAGAAAGAGAAAGCCAAAAAGGCAAAGCAAGATTCGATACGGAAGGCACAGGAAGAGAAAATTAAAGCCCGGCAAAAAGCGGCTGAAAAAGCAAAGGATGGCAATTAGTGGTTTTATAATAAGCCAGTATATAAACAAGAAAAGCACTCCAAAAGGGTGCTTTTCTTGTTTATAAGTGTAAGGACCGTTAAAATTTTATCCCCATATTCTGGAACATAAAAGCCCATTTGTCGGCCTGTTCATTTATTACCTGGGCGGTTGACTTGCCCGCACCATGCCCTGCTTTGGTTTCGATACGGATTAGCACGGGCGCTGTTCCCTTTTGCATCTCCTGCAGGCGCGATGCAAACTTAAAGGAATGCGCAGGCACTACGCGGTCGTCATGGTCTGCTGTGGTTACCATAGTTGCCGGGTAATCTGCCGGTTTTAAGGCGTGGTAGGGTGAGTACTTATACAGGTATTCAAACATTTCCTTTGAATCTTCGGCGGTACCGTAATCATAAGCCCAGC
>CBFGNE010000209.1:0-6564 GCA_965649995.1 uncultured Mucilaginibacter sp. | reverse complement strand
GATTCTGCAAATGATTTGATGCAGGAAACTTTTTTAAAGGTTTGGCAAAACCTGCACAAGTTTCGTAACCAGGCGCTTATATCAACCTGGATCTACCGTATTGCGGTGAACACCTGCTTAACATACCTGCGGTCGGAAAAACGGCAGGCCAAGGATGAGCTGACCCCACAAATTGCTGAAAACAAACCAGAGGAGTTCTCTGCAAAAAATGAACAGGTTGCTTTGCTGTACAAGTGTATATCTAAGCTGGAAGAGTCGGAAAGAATTATAATAACATTGGTGCTTGATGAAGTGCCGTATCCCGAAATAGCAGACGTTTCGGGTATATCAGAAGGGAATTTAAGAGTGAAGATATATCGTATTAAACAAAAATTAACCGAATTATACAACCATTATGAAAGACTTTGATCATTTATTGATGGTTTGGCAGGGACAGCCAAAACTGGAGCCGGTTGGAGTAGACGAAGTGCTGAAACAGGTAAAAAAAGGGATGAGCAGCTTAACGCGCAACCTTTTCTGGAGTATTACGGGTATGCTGCTGGCCTTATTCGGTATTTTTATGGTGATGCTGTTTTTTGTGTTCCATTCCTGGGTAACTTATGCCGGTATAGCCGTTATTTTATCTACCATGGTTATTTATGTGCTGGTGATGATACGCGATTACCGCCTCATCCACAAACAGGACTTAACCACTAACCCATCCGCCTACCTGGAAGGGCTTAAGGAATACCAACGGAGCCGCGCAACCATTTACGGCTGGATGTATTATTTATATGTATTACTATTGAGTATTGGCTTAACCCTATACTTTTTTGAAGTTTTACAGAGCGCAACAACCGCCTTTAAATTGGCAGCGTATGGCTTAACCGCTGCCTGGCTGCTGTTTTGTACTTTTTACTTAAAGGGCCGCATTTTTGCCAGTGAGCAGGAGAAGTTGAACCTGATGATAGATCGCCTTTCGCGCTTGCAGAACCAGTTTGATTAAGTATTTTTGGGGCTATGCCTGCTGCTTTTAATATACAACGGGTAACACCCGATTTGTCCGTCCGTCTGCTGGAACTAAGCCGCCGGACGTTTTTTGATGCCTTTGCCCATCTGAATAACCCGGCCGATATGGAAGCATTTGCTTCCAAAGCCTTCACGTTGCAAAGTTTTGAAGAACAACTCGCCAACCCCAATTCTCATTTCTTTTTTGCGATGAGAGATGGCGAACCCGCCGGTTACATCAAGCTCAATTACCGTACCGCCCAAACCGAATTTCAGGATAGCGACGCTTTGGAAGTAGAACGTATTTACGTTTCCAAAGAATACCAGGGGCAACAAATAGGCAAGCAACTGATAGATTTTGCCATCCAAACCGCTATTGATGCCAAATTTAGCTATATATGGCTGGGTGTATGGGAAGGTAACGCCAATGCCATCCGCTTTTACGAACGTGAAGGTTTTAAAATATTCAGCAGCCATAAATTTATACTTGGCAGCGATGAACAGACGGATTTGTTGATGAAGAAAGAGTTCAGCCCCCTCTAAATCTCCCCCGGCAGGGGAGACTTTATTTAGTGCTTTTAAGTCCTCCCTTCCGGGGAGGGTTTGGGTGGGGCTCCTACCCTCTCATAAACGGATTAAACGTCCTTGCCCCTATCTCCATCCCCGCTGCACGGCAAACCGTTTTCTCGCCATACCTGAAGTTGATATTATCCATGGCCTGATACAGGCGAATGCGTTCCTCGTTATCCTCAAACAGGTTTATCTGGTAACTGCCGGTACACAGGTCGCTAAGGCGAACACCGATGAGGCGGATGGGACGGTGCTGGTTCCAGCTTTTTTTCAGGAGGTTTTTGATACCCGGTATCAGGATATGCTCCGCCGCTGTAAGCGGTATTTTTTGCTGAACGGTATGCGTTTCGAAATTGGCATAGCGGATTTTTATCGCGAGGCAACTGCTCACCTTGTTTTCGCGGCGCAGTTTGCCGGCGAGTTCTTCGGTCATGCTTACCAAAGTATTTTCCAGCGTGCGGATATCTTTTACATCGCTGTGGTAGGTGGTTTCTGTCGAGATAGATTTACGGCCGGTATGCGCTACGATCTCCGTATCATCTAAACCATGCGCTTTGTTGTAAATAAACGTACCGGCTTTGCCAAACACCGCCTCCAGGAATTTGATGTTCACCTTTTGCAGGTCGCCAATCTTTTCGATGCCGTACTGGTACAGCTTTTGGCAGGTATGCTCGCCAAGCCCGGGTATTTTGCGGATGTTGAGGGGCGCTAAAAACGCCTTCTCCTCCCCTGCCTTTACCCATAGCTGCCCATTTGGCTTTGCCTGGTTGGTAGCCATTTTCGCTACCGTTTTGCTTGCCGCCATCCCGAAGGAAATAGGCAGTCCGGTTTCGCTAATAACGCGCTGGCGCAGGTCGGTTGCCAGTTGGTAAGGGTTGTGGAAACGGTCCATACCCGTTAGGTCGATATAGAACTCATCTACCGACGTTTTTTGGTAAAGGGGCACCGATTTATGGATGATATCTGTAACCTCGCGGGAAGCCTCCGAATAGCGCCCGTGCGTGCCGTGTATAACAATAGCATGCGGGCAAAGCTTTAGCGCCTGCCGTGTAGGCATGGCCGAATGAACGCCAAAAGCCCTCGCCTCGTAACTACAGGAAGCCACCACGCCCCTGTCTGCCGAGCCGCCGATGATAACCGCCTTGCCGATAAGCGAAGGGTTGAATTTCCGCTCTACCGATACGAAGAACGAATCGAGGTCGATATGTACAATATGCCGTTGAGCATCCATGCACAAATATGAAAATTTAGTTTGAAATACTAAAATAATTAGCAAGTTTTGTAAAGAAATAACTCAACCATGACCGGCTACTCCGACTACCTCTTCCTCTTAACGCCGCCCGAACACATCAGGCAGGAGGTAGCGCGGTACAAAAAAGCCTCGGTAAATCACATTGGCGATTTTGGCGGCATGAACTCGCCGGCCACTATCACCCTAAACCAACTGGAAAGGCAAAAGCCCTTTATGGTTGAGGCAGCTTTCGAGCGCGTGGAAAACACCCTGCAAGCCATGCCGCCGGTATTGCTGCATATGGATGGTTTTAAATACTTTGAGCACCTGCACAGCAAAAACACCATCTATGCTTACATACGCAGCACGCCCGCTATGGAAGATTGGTTTGCCCTGCTGCGCAAGAACCTCAACATAAAAAAAGCCTTGGTGCCGCATATCCCTGTGGTTAGGAATATCCCCGAAACTGATTTTAAAAAGCTTTGGCCAAATTTTAAGCATAAAAAACTACAGGAGCCCTTTTGGATAGCCGAACTAAAAATATTGCAGCGCGAAGCTTTTGGCACCATTGCCGGCAAATGGCAGCCCTATAAAACCATCCCCTTTAAAAATACTGCGGGTCTGGCGGGGAAAAACACCTGGAGAGCGCAACAGGCCGCTAAGGCAGAGATTGCAGCGAGGAAACAGGCGAAATTATTTTAATATATCAACATCTGAGCTTACCATTTACCACTTTGTGTTGTCGTTACCAACTTCAGTCAATGCCATTATTCAGCAGAATAAGATCGAAGCAAAAAGAATAATCGGCGATTATCCGAGCGCAAACGCAAAGCCACACATTACCATTAACAATTTCCCCCCGAAAACCTAAATATGTACATGGTAGCGGATTATTGAGTTTATAGCCAAGGGTTAATCTTTTGCCAAAGATTGTTACTGATAGACGGTTACGGATACTTTGGAAACGCTGATAATTTCACCATTTATGCCCGAATTAAATGGGATCATCAAACAACACGGTGGTTTAGTAAACTTTGGCAGATAGTAGGTAAATGCAGCGACGAACCCCACATTACGGTTGCGCGTGTAATAGGCTCGCAACAGTTTGAAAAACTGTGTCCGCATTTTAAAGATTGTGAAATAAACAAATCGGCAAAAATCAACAAGCTGACGATATTGGAAACGACTGTGTTTGACGCAGTGCCTTCTAAAGTGTTTTGTGAGTTTGAGTTTAAAGGCGTGCAGGAAACTTTTGATGTGATTAGCGGTAAATAAAAAAAGCCGGGGTCACTACTCCCGGCTTTTAACCAAACAATTAAACACGTATTACTATTACAATTTAAACGATACGCCAAGGTTTACAGCATAATCTGCAAATGCAGCATCGCCATGGCTCTCTACGCCGGTTAGCTGGGTAGAAATTTTATCGGGCACGCTTTGGGTACGGTTACGCACAATCGCAACCGGTACAAACGTGTATATAGAGAATTTGCTGATGCGGTAAGTTACACCCGGCTCTATCGAAGTTATGTAACCCGGCCTGCGGAAACCGTTACTGCCGCCTACCAGATCTTTTACAGGTAAGCACTCATAGCGGATACCGGCAGAGAAATTGAATTTACCTGCGCCATAATTTGCACCCGCGCGCACCATCAACTGATCGGGCACGCTCATGATATCGCTGCCGTTGGCAACCGCTTTGGCGCTTGGGGTACCCCCGCGGGCAGATGAAACACCATATATTTCGCGTGGGCTGATGAGGTAGTAAAAGCTAGCGTATAAGCCATATTTATGCGAGAAGTTGTAATAGGTGTTGATCTCGGTTGTAATGCCGGTACCGCCATCGCCTAACTGGATAGACTGATCTACCGGACCAAGCGTTTTAGCACCGCCTGTACCCGTGTTGTAAAAATAATCCTGGTAGGTGTACGAACCTGTAGGCAGTTTTATACCCAGGCCGGCCTGTATGTTACCTTTTTTAGCTTTAGTGGGGTTTAACAGCCATGCATAAGCTTTCAGGGTGATATCGCCCACGCCGAAGGAATGCGTATAACGGCGTTCCTTGCCACCATGCTCATATAACGACGAGCGGCTATTGGCCAGCATTGGGATATCTAACGCAAACGACCAGCGGTTGTTAAATATGCGGGTAAGCGTAAGGTCCTGTGCGTAAGAGTGATTTATTACGTTTGTACCCAGGGCTATACGTTGTTTTTGCTCCTCGGAGCCTACAAAGTGTTTGTACGAGCGGTAGTAGCGGCTGTTGCTGTTAAACAACCATACGCCACCCGAGTTGGTGCTATCCGGATGTTCGTCCATGTTACATAAACCGCCGGTACTGCGGATGGCTACGCAACCCTGCGCGTTTACATTAGTTTTAGTTAGGAATAAGAAGACGGCGATTGCAGCCGCGAATTTTAAGATAATTCTCATGATGTGATGGGGCTTTTAAAAATTAGTAAATGTTATTAAAATTATAATTTGAATGATACACCGAAGTTGATAGAGTAATCGGCAAAAGCGGCATCGCCAACGGTATAAACGCCGGTTTTAATGCTGTTTTGCTTATCGTTATAGCTTTGGATACGCTTGCGCTTTAAAGCCACAGGTACGTTTGCAAAAAAGTTCATCTTTTTAAGGCTGTAGTTTACCGATGGTTCTATCGATACCACATAACCAGGGCGGCGCCATTTTTCGCTTTTGCCTATCAGGTCGTAAGCAGGCACGCCTTCTAAACGTAAACCTGCCGAGGCTGTAAACGCTTTTGTTGCGCCAAACGAATAGTTTAGCCCTAACCTTGCCAAATATTGGTCGGGTACGCTCATAATGTCTGATTGCGCCAGGGTTGGGCTTAATAGCTCAAGGTAAGTACGGGTGCCATTGGTATTGCGCGGGTTGGCCATATAATAAAGGTTGGTATAACCACTAAGGCCGCCGGTAAAATGCAGGAAACCGTTTACTTCGGCAATAATACCCACGCCGCCATCGCCAAGTTGTATAGATTGGTCAACCGGGCGGTCTGTTGGCGTTACGTTGTAAAAGTTATCTATGTAGTTGTAATCGCCGGTTGGCAATTTTACACCCAGCCCAACTTGTACATTGCCTTTTTTTGCGGTGTGGCTGTTAAACAACCAGCGGTTTACCACTATACGCGCATCGCCAAAACCATGAGATGATGACGTATGGCGCTCCTTTAAACCATGCTCGTATAAAGAAGAGCGCTGGTTTACCAGGTATGGGATACCCACCGTTACCGACCAATACTGGTTAAAGTTACGGGTAAGTGCCAAATCAATGGTGTTTTGCCAGTTAACTACCTCGGTATGTTTTTCCAGGCGCTCTACCTGCTCATCGCCGCCTTTAAAGTGGCGGAACGATTTAAAGTAACGGTATGATGTAGTGAAGTACCAACTTTTATCGGATACCGAAGAATCAAGCATTGGATGGTCCATGGTAGAGAACGATCCGTTACCGCGGATAGCCACGCAGCCTTGGGCCTTAACATCTGTTTTTGTAAAAATTAAGCATATAGCTATCCCCGTAAGGAATTTAATAGTAAATTTCATTTGTAGATTTTTAAAGAATAGGTAGTGTGAATGCCGCCGCACCCTTTTTTGGGGTACGGCAGCAGCCCGGCATGTGCCGGAAATTTACAATTGGTTAGTAGTTCTCTGTTTGTTTGTTTTGATAAGAGAGAAAATATTGAAACTGTTGGAGGGTGCTTCTTTAAGGGCCAGCCATAATGCCAGTATTGCGCCATAACTGCCGCCTCGTTC
>CBFGNE010000208.1:0-6565 GCA_965649995.1 uncultured Mucilaginibacter sp. | reverse complement strand
AGGGTAAACAAGGCGATCCCGGTTTTTAAGCGCCGTTTTAAAACGTCCATGGTAATTACCGGGTTATCCAATTTACTGGGTATAAACGTTGCTTTGCCACCCGAGTAAACCACCAGGGTATAGTCCTTATCGTGGTTCTCGTTATAAAAAACAGGGTTGGCTTCTATCTTTACAGATGCTTTTGCCAGCGAATCGTTATTAACGGATAAGGCAATTCCTGCTGGTTCGGCAGCCGGCAATTCGGCGGTTAATTGTTGCCCGTTTGCATCGGTGACGGTTGCTTTATAGCTTTTACCGGGCAGAGGCGTAAAATAAAAATACCCCATGCCCAGGTGCCTGCTGGTAATAGTGGCAACATGGTTGCCATCCTGGTCGGCAAGGATGCCGTTTACTGCTATGCCAAGCCCGCTGATTGCGGTAGCCTTAAAGGCAACTTTACTTTTTATCCCATTGACCAGCGTGCCGCCTTCGGGGTAAAAGGAAAGGTCGGTTTTATTAATTGCGGTTTGTTTGGCAAGGGTATCACTACCGGCCTTTTTCCATCCAAAAACAGGGAAGGCATGCTCAAAAAACACGTCATTGTTGTTATTGCGCATCCACTGCGTATAAGCCCGCACGCGGTAATTCCCCGAAAGCATTGCAGCCGGCAACCCAAACTCTCCCCAACAAACACCATTAATGATGTGTAATTTGATAGAGGCCTCAATTTTATTGGCTGCGTTTATCAGGTCGACGTGTAATACCGCGCTGAGGGTGCTTAGCTGGTGCTTGTCGCCCATTACCACGTAGGCTTTAAAAAAAATGGTATCGCCCGCAAAATAGTAGGGCTTATTAAAATGCAGGTAAGCTTTTTCGGCTACAAAACTGCTGAGGCGTGCGCTTAGTTTAGATTGAAAGCCAATGGTATCGATGCCCTGGGGGTTGGCTTTTTGGCAAAACGCAGTAACCGGCACCGCTAATAAAAGGGTTACGGTCACAAACAAAAAAATGGGTTTGTAAACAGGTATCGTTTGCAGGCGCGAGGCATTTAGGCTGTAGATGAAATGGTTATGTGAAGTTAGCATTTTTAAATACAAAACCACATTAAACGAAAAGTATCGCTCTTTTGAAACGCCAAGCCGGTCCGCAGCCCGTTACCGCAGCCGGCCTCTTAAAAAGAACCTGCGGCAGCAAAGGCACTCCGAATTGACGCAGGATTTTACCCTCCGGCCGTCAGTTTATTTATCACCTAAAAATAACGTGTTGTGCGATTAAAAAGCCAAAGCATATTTATGTGCATAAAGAAAATTCAATTGGAGTTAATATTCTTTAATATATTGATTTTAGCCTTTAGTGAACTGTCATTCCAATAAATATTTTGCAAAGAACGCTATTGTAAGATCAGCATCCTTCGCGTTAAAAACATGGCCCAGGTTGGGTTGTACAACTATATCCAGTTTGGCGGTGGCGTTCCTGGCCTTATAGGCGTCGGTTACCGTACCGAAACCGATCTGTGCGCCGGGGTATGGGTTGTTAGGGTCCTTGTCCTTACTTAATATCAGTAAAGGCCGCGGCGCAAAAAGCCGTATCATCGACGGGCAATCAAACTCGCCGGTTATGCCGGGCAGTATCTTGTCCCATACGGCTTTTACATTGGCCTCATTAACGGTGCTATCGCCCAGGTCATGGGCGGCTTTTTTATGGGCGTCGCCAATAGTGCCGGCACGGCCTTGCCATTTGTTATTCTCCAGGCTCCATTTAAAGCTTTGTACGGCAATACCCAGCACCGCCGCGTGTATCCTTTTATCTACCGATGCCGCCATCCAGGTCTCCATCCCGCCCATGGATATGCCGCCCATACCGATACGGTCGGCTTTAACATCTGGGCGGGTGACCAGGTAATCCACCAACCGCCACAGATCATAAGCGGTATCATACAAAAAAGGATAGGCATGGTGTGTTTGGCCGTTGGTTTTAAATGCCTGGTAAGCGGCCCCGGTATATTCTTTACTGCCGTGAGCGCCGCCGGGTATGCGCTGGCCATGGTAACGCGCGTCGATAGCTACACCCATAATGCCCAATTTGGCCAGTTTGATAAATATGGCCTTGATGTCGCCCTGATCCTTAGTGCCGCCGGTACCATGCAGGAATATCGCCACCGGGAACCTGGTTTGCCCGGCTATTACCGGTTTGTAAATAAGCACCGGCATGCGTTCGTTAGCTTCGGTATAAATACTCCCGGTATCTACCTGTATCGAATCTATGCTTACATTACCGAACCGGGGCTTCGGGTCCACCCTCGGGCGGTTCAATAGATTTTTAAAATCCCGGGCTACTTTGTCCGGCAATGGGTAGTTCTCTGCCTGGCCAAATGCGACGGCGGCATTCATCATCAATAAAAATAAAAGCGCAGTGAACCTTGTATCTGGTTTGGTCTTCGGCATGATGCGGGAGCTAAGGTACACAAGGTAACAAATTACGTTTAAAATTCAAAAGCTGTTGCCGCAGGCCTGTTCTCCCCTACTGGCCGAAGTTTATAACTTCGGCCAGTAGGGGAAGTTAACCAATTATAAACACGAAAACCACCGGCTATTAACCGATGGTTTTGTTGTAATAACAGATGAACGCTTATTGCGCCAGTTCCTGCAACCAGGCAGCAACGTCCTCGCGGGCGGCGGCAATCACCGGTTTGCCGGCGCGGTAGTACATTTTCCATTGGCCGGGTTTGCGGCGGTACTCCTCGTCGATAAACTCACCGTTGGTGGTTTTGGCACTAAAATCAACTTCGGCGGTAACCTTCATAAACTCTTCCAGGCGTTTTTTTACCATTTCCTGCGGGTCGGCGGGGTAGCTTTGTTCGCCATTATCGCCGTTTAGCACCTTGTCCTTAGCCTTGTTTAACAAGCCGGATACACTGGGCATGCCGAAACGTTTGGCCTTGCCATAAAGTTGCTTGGTGCGAAATTTCTTATATTCGCTTGCAAAGGCGTCGGTTTGGGTGTAAGCTTTGGCCAGTTGCACCAGTTCGCGGGTGCAGGCCACGCGTACATCTACGGGCAGGCTGCGGGCTTTGTCCACCAGGTCGGTTTTAAAGGCAACGCTGCTGGTTTTCACCGCCTCAAACATGTATTGGTTTGCTTCTTTGCTGTCTACATTTAACTGGGTTAGCGCATCGCCGGTAAAGGCCATCAATGCCATGGCCAAAATAATAACTGTGGTTTTCATCATAATAAATTGTGTAATGGTTTAAGCTTTTCGCTTATTTACACACAGACGGAGGCAAATTAAAAAACGTTACAAAGGGCAGAATTTTTCCGTCCTAATACAATCCCGCATTTCCTGCATCTTTTTTTACCCTGCTGCCTGCTCTCCTCTTTTTACATTATTTTAGTATGCCGATAAAACCAATTGCCATTAGGGTACCAGCTTGCGTGTTCGAAACACGGTGGCCATGTCCGCGTCGCGAGTTAACTCACCCCCCGCCCCATCCCTGCTGCGCAAGAATGGGAGAAATTGGGGCTATTTATCTTTTCCCTCACCCTCTTTTTCGCAGAAAGAGAGGGTCGGGCAGCGATAGCGTACCCGGGGTGAGTCAAATATGCGAGCGATAAGAAGTCAATTCAAGGTTTCGAATACTCAAGGGTACCAGCATCACTATATTGTTCAATATTATGTAGTCTCTGCGGGGCCTCTTTGAATTTTAAGTTAACCCACAAAATCCGATCAACACAAAAATCCGCCTAACCCATAAAGCATTCCTATGGAACGCGCCTTTATATCTTTCTTTTTTTTTCTACCCATGAGCCGTCCCGAAGGGACGAAGAAGCTGTAAGTATCCCTTCGGAATACCTTATGGGTAGCAATAACGGCCAGATTTTTTTTTTAACTTCGCGGCCCTTCAAATTTGCTGCTATGGACACGTATTTATACGGAATTGATTTTGGTACTACCAACTCTGTTTTGGCGATCTACAATGAGAGAACGCGCGAGATCGACAGCACCATTATCATTCCTTCGCTAATTTATTTTTATGAGGCAGGCAGCCAAAATTATGTGGTAGGCGAAGAAGCTATTTCGGCCTACCTAAACGATGGCATGAAGGGGCGTTTTATTAAATCCGTTAAACAGATCTTATCTAAAAGCAGTTTCACCGAAACCCGTATTCAAAACCGGCGTTATACCGCGCCCGAGTTGGTGGCAATTATTTTAAAAGAGCTGAAACGACGTGCCGACCTGTTAACCGGGCAGTATTGCCGCAAAGCGGTGATAGGCAGGCCGGTGTTTTTTGATGATGATGACGTAAAGAAAGATACGCTGGCCCAAACACGATTGAATAAAGCAGCGGAACTTGCCGGCTTCACCGAGGTACGCTTTCAGTTTGAACCGATAGGCGCCGCTTTTGCGTACGAAAAAACACTTACTAAAAAGGAAAATGTACTGGTAGCGGATTTGGGTGGCGGCACCACGGATTTTACTTACCTTATGCTAAACCCCGGGAACGCCCGCAGCAAGGACCGCAAGAACGATATGATGGCCACAGGCGGCATCTACATTGGCGGCGACAGTTTCGATTCTGCTTTTATGTGGGAAAAAGGCACGCCTTATTTCGGTAAGAACACTCTGTACGAAGCCACGCCCGGAAAGGTTTTGAACGTACCAAAATCCCTCTTTGCAAATATTTGCTCCTGGGAACAAATGAACTTTTTTAATGGGCTGCGGATAAAAAAGGATATTGAAGATTATTATTATTTTTCGGGTAATAACCGCTTATTCAAAAACCTCATCACACTGATAGATAACAACCTTGGCTATTCAGTGTTCCAGTCCATCGAAAAAACTAAGATCGCCCTAACAACTGCTGGCCAGGCCCCGTTTTGTTACCGGCAGATGGGTATTGAGATAGACGAGCAAATAAGCCTTGCAGATTACGACCAGATCATAGGGAAGGACGTTGCCCGGATCTCCGCCTATCTGGATAATTTTCTGGTAGAAAACAACATCGATCCGCAGGCGATCGATACGCTTTTCTTAACCGGTGGCACCTCGATGGTGGCATGTGTGCATCAACTTTTTAAAAGCAAGTTTCCGCATGTTAGCCTAAACTCGGGCGATAACTTTAAAAGCGTAGCCAAAGGTTTGGCGTACAGCAGTTATTTGTTTGATAGTTAAAGGCGCGCTATATGCTATAAGCAGTCGTCAACTTTGCATTTTCGATGTAAACAATCATGTCCCCGCAGGGTCTCTTTGAAAAAGGACCCTGCGGCTTAGGACATTCCCGTACGGCATATCGGTAAATAAAATCACTCCGTCCTGAAGCTCAGGGTCCTCTGCCGAGAGACCCTGCGGTAACAGAAAAAACCGGGGGATCTTAAATAGCAACATCCGGTTGTTATTATTTAATTATAACCCGGGATATGACAAATGCCATCGGTCAGGTTTTATTGCGCCTAACCTCGCCCTGATACAATCCCCGCATTTTCTACGTCTTTTTTACCACGCTGGCTGCTCTCCTCTTTTTACATTACTTTAGTATGCCAATAAAAACCAATTGCTATGAGGGTACCCGCCATTGTTGTCTTGTCCGTTGTCCTTTCTGTATCATCCGCGTATGCGCAGCTAAAGACCGCTAAACTCTTTGCCGACCATATGGTTCTGCAGCGCAACAAACCTATCCCGGTATGGGGCTGGGCAAACAAAGGCGATAAGGTATCAGTAGCGTTTAACAACATCAAAATCAGTGCTACCGCCGGTGCGGGCGGCAAATGGATGGCCACCCTGCCCGCTATGCCCGCAGGCGGCCCTTACCAGCTAAAGGTTAGCGCCAAAAAACAACAGCTGCTGTATACCGATGTAATGGTGGGCGAAGTGTGGATTTGCAGCGGGCAAAGCAATATGGAGTTCCGCCTGCAGGATGCCTACAATTACCGCCGCGAACAAATGATAAGTCCTGCCCTGCCCATCAGGCAGTTCAACGTAAAAAAGGAAGCTGCGGTAACGCCGGTGGCGGATTTAAGCGAAGGGCAATGGGTACCACTCTCCCCGCAAACAGTAGGCAATTTTACCGCGGTTGGTTACTTCTTCGCTAAAGAACTGGCCAATAAGCTGCATGTTACCGTGGGGCTCATTAATGATAACTGGGGCGGTTCGCAGGTAGAAGGCTGGATAAGCAAAAACGCCATGCTGCAATCACCCGATTTGAAAGAGTACGGCGCGCATGCGCCCGAAACCTGGCAGCAGGCAGATTCGCTGTTGCTGCAAAAGCTGAAACACGATTTGCATTTGGATGCCCCCGATGCGCAAAAAATCGACAAGGCTACTATGCTACAGGCCAATGATAGCTACTTTAAAACCTGGATGCCCTACAGCCCGCCTTCGCAATGGGACTGGCAAGGCATTTGGGCCTACCGAGGCGACGGCTATATGGAACACACCACCGAGCTTAACCCTTACCAGGCCGCGCAGGCAAGCACCCTAAGCATTGGCGATAACGACGGCCACTTTGAACTCTACATAAACGGCAAACTTGTAAAAGAGGGCGAGGGTAAGGAGGCGCGTGTTATTGCCCTCCCCGCCGGTACCTGGCAAA
>CBFGNE010000207.1:0-6568 GCA_965649995.1 uncultured Mucilaginibacter sp. | reverse complement strand
GGCAGGCTTAAGGTTTTCTTATCGCCACCGGCTGCAGATAAAAATGCATCACCTGCTTCGCCTTCGTCAAGCGGCGTAAGGCCTATTACTGCTACGGTAAGGTCGGCATTACCCGCCGCCCAAATACCGCCAAAATGGGTTGTATCTGTTTGCCCGGCACCAAGGTCATACTCTACCCGCGTACCTTTATCTACCGCGCCGGATATCCCTTCAACAAAATTCACCATATTGGCATTAAGGCCATGGTAGCTGCCCACCAGCGCATCAAGCGAGGCTGCATTTGGGCCTAACACCATAATGCTTTTATAGGCATCTTTTTTTAAGGGCAGCAGGTTGTTCTTGTTCTCTAATAAAACCATGCTCTGCTGTGCCGCAGTGCGGGCAAGGGCAGTATGTGCCGCGTTGTGTATGCTATCGGCACCAAAGTTATAATAGGGCGATAGCTTGGGGTCGTTATAAAAACCCAGTTTCATTTGGGTTAACAATACCGGCGTTAAAGCCATATCCACATCTTTGGCGGTAATAAGTTTTTGTTTTACGGCCTCTTCCACATCAGACTGCAGCACGCCCGAGCAATCTAAATTTAGGCCCGCCTTTATACCAGCCGCAGCAGCCTCCGTACGGGTTTTAATGTATTTGTGGGTGAGGTAAACATCGTCTAATGCACCGCAATCGGTAACTATATAGCCTTTAAAGCCCCACTGTTTGCGCAAAATGTTTTGCAGCAGCGCATTGTTTACAGAGTTTGGTACGCCGTTAACGCTGTTGTACGCCGTCATTACGCTGGATACCCCGCCATTAACCAGTTTATGAAATGCATACAGGTAAGTGTTGTGCAGGTCCTGTTCGTTCACTACCGCGTTAAAGTAATCGCGGGTGTTTTCGGGCCCGCTGTGTGCTACAAAATGTTTGGCGGTTGCGGCTATTTTATATTGCCCCGGGATATTGCCCTGCATGCCGTTTACGTAGGCCAGCCCTATTTGCCCCGTTAAAAAAGGGTCCTCGCCGTAGGTTTCCTGCCCGCGGCCCCAGCGCGGATCGCGGAAGATATTGATATTGGGCGACCAGTACGTAAGCCCTACATACTGCCCGTGGTTGTTGTTAGCTATGGCCAAATTGTATTTAGCGCGTGCTTCGGTAGAAATTACATCGCCTATTTGTTTTACCAGTTGCGGGTTAAACGTTGCTGCCATGGCAATGGCCTGCGGAAAAACGGTAGCCTCGCCGGCGCGCGCTACCCCGTGCAGGCCCTCGTTCCACCAATTGTAGGCGGGGATGTTAAGGCGCTCAACAGGCTGGTTACGATAGCCCAATAACATGGCTTTTTCGGTAAGCGTAAGCCTGCTTAATAGATCTTTTATGCGTTCCTCGTTTTTTAGCTTTGGGTTTAAATAAGCGGGTGCCTGCTGTGAATGGGCAGATAAAACCAAACCTGTGCTTAAGCACGCCGAAAGTAATATAGAGGCCAATAATTTCATGTGATGTATTAAAGTTTAAAACCTGATTGCGCCGTTTAAGGGGTTTGCGCGGAATAAAAAATACAGCCCCGGCGGGAACCGCCTGCCTGTTAATATATATAAATTGTAGAGCCCGAAACTTTATAGTCGAACTTCTCAATATCGCGCAGCGCATTAAGCGCCTGTACCACGGTATCATTATCAAAAACGCCGCTAAAAACATACTGCTTAGCTTTTTCGGTCCTGAATTCTATTTGCACGCCATACCAAATTTCCATCTTTTGGGCCAGGTCGGCAAAGGTGTTATTATCAAACGAGAAGCGGTTCTTCATCCATGCGGTTTCTAACACGCTGCTGTCTTTACCGCCAATGTGGCTAAGCGAGGTAAGTACATATTGCGGCGAACGGGTGTTGCCGGCATCGGCACCGGTATCCCAGGGCAATTGCTTTACACGTTCGATGGCGTTATTTTTTACAATAAGTTTTTCGTTGGGTTTTAGGATGATCCTGTCAGACGGGCGGTCTTTCATGGTAACCTCAATGATGCCGGTGAGCAAAGTGGTTTCAATCACCGTATCCTGCGGGTACGAGCGTACGTTGAAAGTTGTCCCCAAAACTTTCACATTCATTTTATTGGTGTGGATAATAAAAGGGTGCGCGTGGTCTTTTGCTACGTCAAAATAAGCTTCGCCGCTTAAGGTAACCTCCCTGGTATCGCCGGGGAAACTCGCCGGGTATTTAAGCGTGCTTTGCGAATTGAGCGTTACACGTGTGCCGTCGGCCAGGATAAGGACTGATTTTGTGCCATTGGCGGTCGATTTTTGCTGCCAGCCTGCGGTTGATATCTCCGGCTGCCTATCTCCCGTAAAAACATACAGTTTTAAAAGGTACAGGCCAACGGTTAATAAAACTACTGCCGCGGCAGCTGCCGGCCAAAGGCGGAATATACTTTTCTTTTTTACAGGCCTTGGGAAGGGGAGGATGTTATCGTTTTCTTCGGGTACGGGTTCGCCTTTATCATCCAGCTTTTTTATTTTATCCTGTATTTTTTTGAAAGCAACGGCATCATCCGTGTACTCAGTATCGGTATGGTCCCAGTACATGCTTAGGTCATCGAACTGCTGTTTGTAGGCCGGGGAATTGGCAATAAGATATTTGAGCTCGGCGCTTTCCGCCGGGGTAATATCATTAGTAAGGTGTTTTGAAACCAGTTCAATAAATTTATCGTTGCCCATCTTTAAATAACCCGCACTTTTACTTAGGACAACATTTGATTGAAATTACCTACAATTTTTAAAAAAATTATAAATAACCCAAATCATGGGTTTATCCATCACTATATTTTACCCCTGCTTTTTTTAAATTATTACACTTAGGTTTAATTTGCCGGCCTTCATATATTTTCTTAGTTAAAATAGTATAAAACGGGCGTTTACAGCGCCAATTTAATTATAAGATGCTGGTTTTTAGCACAAGGTTGCAGTTATTTTTAAAATATATGCTAAAATGTTAAAAAAGTATAACTATATATTACCCCGGCACGATTTCTCCGGGGTAGTTTTAACAAAGAGATTTTAACCCGGCTAAAATTAATTTTCTTCGTTGTATTTTTCGGTCCTCTCCCTCAATACGACGTTCAGCTTAGATGATCTACGAAAATGATTGCTCCTAATGAATTTTGTAATTGCATTATCAGTTCGCTATTTAAAGTCGAACCGGCTTCACTCGCCCGCGAATCGTTTTAGTACCTGATAAAATTTGGAAATTTCGAGTTCAACCGGGATTTTATAAAAGATTTTAATTTAGTTACTTAACCCATATGAGCTGTTAATGACTAAGTATTTAAAACTTTTCAACCAATTTATTGTGTATTGTATACAACTTAACAACTTCGACAGTTTTTGTCTATGACCCAATCAGCAGTAGTTTTTACCGTATTAAGCGATGCCCTTTTAGCAGGGCGCGACCTCGGACAAAAAATAATTGAAAAATTAGCTGACAATAAACCAGATGTGGTAATTGTTTTTGCTTCATCGGTATATGATTATAGCTTGCTTTTAAAAGCATTAAAAGAAACATGCAGCCCGAGAATACTGGTAGGCAGTTCTTCTGCCGGCGAGTTTACTTCGGGTGATTTTGGAACAGACTCAGCATGTGCTGTTGCAATTTATTCTGATGAACTCAAATTTACGGCAGGTGTTGCAGAAGGCATACAGGGAAGCCGGGAAAAGGTGGCCGGGGATTTATTTAATGTCCTTGCACCTGTTCATGAGTATCAATACCAATATTATTCGGCAATGATATTTGCTGATGCCCTGTCGGGTTACACCGACGAAATGATTGAACTGCTTACCGAAAAAACGATGGGTAAATATCAGTTCTTTGGCGGAGGTGCAGGCGATAACGCCAATTTTCAAAAAACGCATGTTTTTTTTGACACCGAAGCATACACAGACGCTGTTGTATTGTTGGAAATTTTGTCAAATAAACCTATTGGAGTGGGTGCCGCACATGGCTGGAAACCTGTAGGCGCACGGATGCGTGTAACAGAAACCGATGGTATGAAACTGGTAAGCTTAAATGCACGGCCCGCTGTCGAATTATTTATTGAGCACGCAGCCGCAACCGGGCAAACATTTAATCCTGACGATCCAATTCCTTTTTTTCTTCACAATATATTGGGGATAGAGATAGGTAGTGATTATAAATTAAGGGTTCCGCTTGGCGTTTTGCCCGATGGTTCTATTGCAATGGCGAGTGACATTCCCATGGGGACGTATGTGAGCTTTATGGAGACAGATAACGACTGCTCTAAACATGCCGCAATGACGGCGGCCATAAGTGCCGTTAAACAGTTAGGCGATCATAAGCCGCACGTTGCTCTTTTTTTCGATTGTGTTGCCACAAGGCTAAGGATGGGCAAAGAGTTTAATTATGAACTTGACAAAGTTAGCGAGACCTTAAATGGCGTTAGTTATGCCGGATGTAACACTTACGGACAGGTAGCACGTGTTACCGGGCAATTTAGCGGATTTCAAAATTGTACCGCCGTAGTTTGTGTAATTCCGGAGTAATGTTATTAAAGCTGATCGCTGGCTTAAGTGACCGGCACAATCGGTTTGAGGCGGCTAAAAACTTAGCCGGGCACTTTGGTTGCAGTTATCTTTTCGTATTTATTATTGACCAGGAGATCGGCGTTTTATTGCCGGCCCCGGGGTTCCCGCAAACTTTACCGGATGGCCGCGCCTGGCAGTCGTTTATTAATAATTGCCCTAACGATGGCTGCTATTCAGGTTCTTTACCATTTCCGGAAAAACAAATGGCATTACCGGCAATAGGCTTTGCGGGACCTGAAAATTCTATAATTATATTATTGGGGGGCCATCCATCGGCAGAAGACGTTGCTCCGTTGAAAGCAATCTCACCAATTTTGATAGGCTTATTTACCCAAGAGTCCATATATTCCGCGGTTACAACCAAAGTTGCATTTGCAGAAAAGACAGTGGCCAAAGCTGAAAAACTGGCTTCCACAATTGATGTAATGCGCACACATTTAAAAGATGCGCTTATCCAAAAGGAAAAAGATAAAAAGGCTATAGAGGACCTGATGGAAAAGAAGGACGAGTTTATGAATGTAGCCAGCCATGAGTTAAAAACGCCAATTACAACGCTCAAAGCATACTTGCAAGTACTTCAAAAGATGATGCCGTCAACAGCGCAATCAAGTGCAGGTGATTTTATTAATAAAGCTAACAAACAAATAAAAAAATTAACCGACCTGGTTGATGACCTGCTTGATGTGAACAAAATACAAGCCGGGAAAATGGTTTATCAATTTTCTGATATTGATTTAGCCACATTCATAGAAGAAGTTGTAGAACAAACACAAATGACAACTTCAACGCATCGGATTGTACTTCAAAATAACAGTTGTGCAGTTATTAGTGGCGAAAAAAACCGTTTAGAGCAGGTGCTCAGTAACTTTTTGTCAAATGCTGTAAAATACTCGCCTAACGCATCTGAGGTGGTTATCAGAAGCGAGTTAATAAAAGATACAGTAAAGGTATCGGTTCGGGATTTTGGCATCGGGATTCCGCCCGATGAGCAAGAACATGTGTTTGATCGCTTTTATCGGGTCAATGAGTCGTCGCGAAAATTTTCCGGCTTAGGGTTAGGGCTATTTATATCGGCAGAAATTATTAAAAAGCATGGCGGCACCATAGGGGTTGAAAGCAGCGGGTCAGGTTCTGAATTTTATTTTACAATACCCCTTAGTAAAAGTGTTGCATTAACTCGCCCACGTGGTGCTAACTCAACAGAACAGGCACAAAAGCAATAAGTCTCAATTTAGTTCTTAAAATCCGTAATGCAGCTGTTGCTTGAGTAGACACATAATTCTCTGATGTTCCAAGTTGCGCTGCTATTTCTTTATGCGAAAAGCTGCTTTTTCGGCTCATCTCAAAGATCGTTTTCATTTTTGGCGAAAGGCTTTCGATTCTTTTTCAATATACGCGTTAAGCTGGTTTCCCTTACTAAATGATCAGTTGACGCATTAGGGCGGGAAGTTAGATAGTTCCTTGCTTTACCTGGAACAATGACTGCGGAAGTATGACCGGACTGCACACTGAATTGGTGTTGTATCTGTGGATGAATGTAAAAGCGGCCATAGGAGGATTGTAATACCTTGAATATTTTGTGCAAAAATAGCAAATTGAAATAACTAATATTTTTAGCAATTTTGCTGGTAAGATGGCAAAGTTTAGAAAAGTATATTTGATAGTAGATGGCACGAAAATATTCGGCGAGTATAACTATGAGGTGGTAAACATAATGCGGGATAAGGGTTATGCGGAAAGGGTTTGCGCGGGCCAGCAACGCACGGCCGACGACGAATTGCACAAGATGTACAATAAGGATGCAAAGCCTAAGAAGCTAAAGGTTCATGCTTATTACCTCGTTCATGCCTCGTTTTTCGACGATGAATGATCCCTGTTAAATATTTACCGGTGAAAGCTTGTGGCATTGATATATATTTACCTAAAAAAGTTTTCAATTTACCTGTAGGCAATAGGTAAGCAATCATTGTCATTACAGTACAGCGGCGTTTTTTG
>CBFGNE010000206.1:0-6574 GCA_965649995.1 uncultured Mucilaginibacter sp. | reverse complement strand
CATTATTAATTGGATTAGGCTGGACACTCAGCCTGGCCGGTTTGGTGATGCTGATGAGTTTTATATCTGTAAAAAAGGGCGAAGTTGTTTGTAAGGCAATAAAGGTATACATACCCGGCAGCCATTATTTTATCGATAGGGTAGAAGTAGACAATATTTTGCAAATGGATAGCCACACCCTGATAGGCCGACGGATAGAAAGGATTGACCTGCACAACCTGGAAACAAAGCTAAAGAACAACCCATTTGTAGAATCAGCCAAAGTATACGCCGATATGGATGGCGTGATACAGGTAGAAGTAAGCCAGCGCCAGCCGATATTGAGGGTGATGAACCGTTTCGACCAGGATTTTTATGTGGATCAGCATGGGCTAAAGATGCCGCTATCGCAAAACTTTACCGCCAGGGTAATTGCAGCAAACGGGTACATTGACGAGCTGTTTGCCAACAAGGTTGATTCGTTGCATACGGCATTGGCAAAGGAAATATTTAAAACAGCAGATTTTATCCGTAACGATTCGCTTTGGGATGCACAGATAGCGCAGATATACATCAATAAAGACCATGAGATTGAGTTGATACCGCGCGTAGGCAACCAAAGGATATTGGTAGGCACGGCAGATTCGTTGGAACAGCGTTTTGGCAACCTGAAGGCATTTTACAAAAAAGCGCTGCCCATGGTGGGGTGGGATGCTTACAAGGCCATCAACATAAAATACAGCAACCAGGTAATTGGCATTAAAAACCAAACCCTGGTAGATTCGTTGAACGCCGCAAAAGCATTGGCAAAGAGAGTGGCCGACGATTCGGCACGGGTAGCCCGACAGGAGCGTTTGAAAACCGATTTGGCCACGCAAGCGCCGGTATTAGCCGCAGCGCCCGAGCCGGTGGCCGAAGAGCCGGTAGCAGATAAGCCTGCGGAAAAGAAGCCTGTTGTAATAAAAAAAGCAGAGCCTAAGCCGGCTGCAATAAAACCTGTTACGCACAAACCTACGGTGGAAGACGCTATTGCAGGCCATATAGAAAGTAAAAAGGTATTGCATAAGCCCACGGCAAAGCCGGCCACAACAACGCCTGTAGTAAAAAAGGCAAGTAAGCCTGCCGAAAAAAAGGCAGCAATTAAAACGGCAACAACCAAGCCTGCGGCAAAGAAACCCGCAGATAAGAAGACTGATAAAAAGACATCTATTAAAAAATAACAATATGGACAAAAGTTCAACACAAGACAAAAGTTCGCCAATTGTAGTGGGGCTGGATATTGGCACTACAAAAATTTGTGCTATTGTTGGCCGCCGCAGTAAAAACGGCAAAATTGAGGTGCTGGGTATAGGCAAGGCCGAATCGGCAGGGGTAACGCGCGGCGTGGTATCAAATATTGATAAAACGGTGCAGGGTATTACCCAGGCTGTAGATGTAGCGGGTGCGCAATCAAACGTCGAGATCCGCATCGTAAATGTGGGTATTGCGGGCCAGCATATAAAAAGCCTGCAGCACCGCGGATTAATAACCCGTAAGGATTTAAATACCGAAATAGGCCGTAAGGATATAGATAAATTGGTAGAGGATATGTACAACCTGGTGATGCCCCCGGGCGAAGAGATCATCCACGTGTTGCCGCAGGAATTTACCGTGGATAGCGAGCCGGGGATAAAAGACCCTATTGGCATGGCTGGCGTGCGTTTGGAAGCCAACTTCCATATCATCTCCGGCCAGGTAACGGCTATCAAAAACATTGTAAAGTGCGTCACTAAAGCGCAACTGGAAAGCCAGGAGCTTATACTGGAGCCGCTTGCATCGTCAGAATCTGTTTTGAGCGACGAGGAAAAAGAGGCAGGCATTGTATTGGTTGATATAGGCGGCGGTACAACAGATGTGGCCATTTTCCACGAAGGTATCATTCGCCATACCGCAGTTATACCTTTTGGCGGTAACAGCGTTACCGAGGATATCCGCGAAGGCTGCTCGGTTATGCGCAACATTGCAGAGCAATTGAAGGTAAGGTTTGGTTCGGCACTGGCAGAGGAAAACAAAGAGAACGAGATTGTTTGCGTACCCGGTTTACGTGGCCGCGAACCAAAGGAAATATCGGTTAAAAACCTGGCCTTTGTTATACAGGCCCGTATGGAGGAAATCATAGAGCATGTTTACTACGAAATAAAATCATCAGGCTACGAAAAGAAACTGATTGGCGGTATAGTAGTAACAGGCGGTGGTGCCCAGTTAAAGCACCTAACTCAGCTGATAGAATTTGTAACCGGGCTTGATTGCCGCATAGGTTACCCTAACGAGCATTTGGCCAAAAACGAGTTGTTGCCAAAGAATGTGTACGAAGACCTGCAAAGCCCAACTTTTGCAACAGGTATTGGCCTGTTGATAAAAGGTATCCAAAAAATGGAATACAACGGCATTACACAGGTAGCGCCGGTGGCAGCCAAAATAGAAAAAGCAAAATATACCGACGACCGTAAGTTTGGCCTGTTGGGCAAAATATTAGAATCGGGCAAGAAATTTATTAAGGATGATATAAAGGATGAGGACTTTTTGAAATAGGGAGCCAGCCAGCCCCCTCTAAATCTCCCCCGGTAGGGGAGACTTTTAAAGCCCTCCCTTCCGGGGAGGGTTTGGGTGGGGCTGGTTAATATTTATTCACATTAGTTAACTTTTCCACAATATTCACATTTGTGGAAAAACCCTGTGGAAAAACCCCTATTATTACATTAAGGAAAACTATCTAATCATCAAACCACAAACAACTGAAAAACAAGGATTATGCAGTTTGAGATGTTAAAAGAAAAATCGGCGATCATCAAGGTAATTGGTGTTGGCGGTGGTGGCGGCAACGCGGTAAACCACATGTACAGGCAAGGTATCAAGGGTGTCGACTTTATTATATGTAATACAGATGCGCAGGCATTGGAGCTTAGCCCAATCCCTAATAAGGTACAATTAGGTGCAAGCTTAACCGAAGGCATGGGCGCAGGCTCCATACCCGAAGTAGGCAAAAACTCCGCTATCGAAAATATCGACGATATTAAACAAATGCTCGGCGCAAATACCAAAATGTTGTTTATTACAGCTGGTATGGGTGGTGGTACAGGTACAGGCGCAAGCCCTATTATTGCCAAGGCCGCGCGCGAATTGGATATACTTACGGTTGGTATCATCACAACCCCATTCTCATTCGAGGGCAAACGCCGCCGCATGCAGGCCGAAGAGGGGATGGAAGAGCTGAAGAAATACGTGGATTCGTTCCTGGTAATTTCTAACGACAGGCTGCGCCAAATATTTGGCAACTTAACCATGAGTTCGGCATTTGCACAGGCAGATGATATTTTAACGACTGCTGCAAAAGGCATTGCCGAAATTATTACGTTGCCGGGCTATATAAACGTCGACTTTAAGGATGTACGCACCGTAATGAAAGACAGCGGCGTATCTATCATGGGTAGCTGCACTGCCGATGGCGAAAACCGTGCATTAAAAGCGGTGGAAGGTGCCCTGGCGTCGCCATTGTTAAAGGATAACGAAATTGAAGGCGCGCGTTACATCTTACTGAATATTACATCAGGCGAGAATGAAGTAACTATGGATGAGGTTACTATAATTACCGATTACATACAGGAAGAAGCCGGTTTGGCTGCCGACCTGATATGGGGTAATTGTAAGGACGATAATTTGGGCGAAAGTTTATCGGTAACTATTATTGCTACCGGTTTCCAAACTAAGGATGAACGCGAAAAAGAGCATAGCAACAAAAAAGTTGTAAGCATGCTGATACCCGAGCCGGCACCATTGGTTAAACCGGTAAACGAGTTTATAAATGCGGTAAAACCTGATGCGGAAATGACTACGCAGCCTTACATGAAAATGAAAGATGCGCCAAAACAAACCGGTTTGTTTGATTTGTTTGCCAAAGCGGAAGAGCAGGATAAGGCAGAGCAGCGCGAAGTTGTACGTTTTAACTTAACCGAAGAAGAGCCGGAAGAAATTGCCGAAGAACCAGAGGACGAATCGGGCTTTACATTTAAAATAGCCGATACGGTGATGGACTTTACCCCGCCTCCGGTTGTAGAAGAAAAACAACCCGAGCCGGAACCTATTGTAAACGCCGATGAAAATAAAACCGACGAATCGATAGAGGAGCAATTGCGTAAATCGCGCGAGCGTATCATGCGTTTAAAAGACCTGAGCATGAAACTGCGCAACGGCAACATCCAGGAGATGGAGAATGTACCAGCCTACAAACGCAAGGAAGTGGCGCTGCAACAAACCCCGCAGTCGGACGAGAGCCAAATCTCCAGGTTCTCTTTAATGACCGATGATGAAGGTAAAACAGAAATAAAAAATAACAATTCTTTTCTGCACGATAACGTAGATTAACTTTAGATACAAGACATAAGAGTCAAGAATCAAGACAAAAGGAAGCAGGATAAATTTTATCCTGCTTTTTTTGTGCGTTATAAAAGGTCTGGTCTCTTGATTCTTGATTCTTGTTTCTCGTCTCTTGCTTCTTGTCTCTCGATTCTCGTTTCTTCCCTCTTGTTTCTCTTAATGTTATAAACTATCATAAAAAGTAATAACGTTTGATAGGGGGCGTTTTATGGGTATATTTGCAATAAAATAAAACGAACATTAAAAGATTTGCAATTTGGATCTGTTTGATAAGATAAATAAAAATATGGGCGGCCCGATAGGGCAGCATCAGAAATGGTCGCACGGGTACTTTTCGTTCCCGCGCTTAGAGGGGGAGATACATCCGCACATGATGTTTAATGGCAAAGAGCATTTGGTTTGGAGCCTGAATAATTACCTGGGCTTAGCCAACCACCCCGAAGTACGCGAAGCTGATGCGCAAGCCGCTGCCGATTACGGTATGGCGTACCCGATGGGTGCCAGGATGATGAGCGGTAATACCAAACACCACGAAGAACTGGAAAATAACCTGGCCGAATTTGTAGGCAAGGATGCCGCTTTTTTATTGAACTATGGCTACCAGGGGATGGTATCGATAATAGATGCATTGGTTGACCGCAACGATGTTGTGGTTTATGATGCCGAATCGCATGCATGTATTGTAGATGGCGTACGCCTGCATATGGGTAAGCGCTTTGTTTACCAGCACAATGATATAGAAAGCTGCGAAAAACAACTGGAACGCGCCTCGAAACTAACCGAGCAAACCGGCGGAGGGATCTTGCTGATCACCGAGGGTGTGTTTGGGATGTCGGGCGCGCAGGGTAAGCTCAAAGAGATCATCGCACTGAAAGAGAAATATAATTTCCGCCTGCTGATTGATGATGCGCATGGTTTTGGTACCATGGGGCCAACCGGTGCCGGCACGCACGAAGAGCAGGATTGCATTGATGGCGTGGATGTGTACTTCGGTACTTTCGCTAAATCTATGGCTGGCATCGGCGCTTTTGTAGCTTCGGATAACGAGATCATTAATTACCTGCGTTATAACATGCGCTCGCAAACATTTGCCAAGGCTCTGCCTATGCCAATGGTGCTGGGGCTTAAAAAACGTTTCGAGTTGCTAAAATCAAACCCGGAGTTACGTGGGCAGTTATGGCTTATAGCAAAGGCTTTACAAAACGGCCTGGTAGCGCATGGCTTTGATATTGGCATTACCAATACCATGGTTACTCCGGTTTTTTTGAAAGGCGAACTGAACGAGGCAACCAGCCTAACCATGGACCTGCGCGAGAACTACAGCATATTTTGTTCGATAGTTGTGTACCCGGTAATACCTAAAGGGCTTATAGAACTTAGGCTGATACCTACTGCCATGCACACCCTTGCCGACGTGGAACGCACATTAGACGCTTTTAGTGAAGTTGCGGAGAAGTTGAAAGCGGGATACTATAAAGAAAATAAAATGGCGATAGCCTAAGACGAAATAATACAGAAGATAAAAAGCCCGGTTTAGCCGGGCTTTTCTTTTTTTATGTGCTAATGGCGCTGCGCTCTGTTAGATGTAAGATGTTGGAACCCAAGGCAAAATGCGGGTAGTTAATTTAGTGCTAAATAATTTAATTACACAATGGTTAATTTTCGTTAAACAATATTATGATGTAAAGAAAGAGGGCGAGTTTTTTGATGCGGGGTTCAATTTTTTTTAACGCACGTTAGCCAAAAATGTGGAAAAAAAGCACTTTAAAGCCACTATTTTTAAACTTTAAAAGTTTTTATTCTAAAAAAAAGCATTTAGATTAGCTTTAATTAAAACAATAAACCTCAAAATTTTAAAGGAAGTTCACAATGAAAAAATTCACTGAAGTAAAAGAGCTGGTTGCATCCCTTGAAGCTGATGCCGACAAATTTTATAACAAGGGCAATAGCGCAGCCGGCACACGTGTTCGCAAAGGTATGCAGGACCTTAAGAACTTAGCGCAAGCCATCCGGTTGGAAGTTCAGGAATCAAAAAACAAAGCGTAAACTGCCGCGAAAAAATTATTTACTTCATTAAAAAACCCGGTGCAGCCACACCGGGTTTTTTGCGTTACCTATATTATAAATACGTCATTGCTGTAAAGGTCAGATAATTCGGTAACAGAATTAGCTTTATATAACA
>CBFGNE010000205.1:0-6624 GCA_965649995.1 uncultured Mucilaginibacter sp. | reverse complement strand
GGCAGGCAGCCATAATAAACTCATCAAATATTTTTCATCGGGTATGAAACAGCGGCTTAAACTGGCGCTTGCTTTTTGCTCAGATACCCCTATGCTAATGCTGGACGAGCCTACCTCTAACCTTGATACCCAGGGCATCGACTGGTACCTCAGCCTGATAGAAAAACACAGTGCCAACCGCCTCACTATCATCTGCTCTAACCAACAGTACGAGTACAGCTTTTGTAAAAACAGGCTAAATATTGCTGATTATAAATCATAACCGATGACCTGCTTTCCTGATTCTACTACTCCTTCAGGGGCTTGGGGGGCTTCGGGCTTGACAAATAATAATGCCATAACAACATACTTGCCACCGTGCGGTAAGGCTGCCATTGTTCGCCAATAATGGCCAACTCTTCCTTGCCTGTTTCTTTTGGCAAACCCTTCAATCTTTTTATTGCGTTAATAATGGCCAGATCGCCGAGTGGGAGGATATCGGTACGCTGCAACACAAACATCAGGTAAACATCTACCGTCCAATTGCCGATGCCTTTTAAGGCGCAGAGCTGCCTGCGTATCTCTTCATCTTCCATCTGCTCAAAAGCCTCCAGGTTTATTTGCCCACTCCGTATTGCCTCAGCCAAATACCTGGTATAAGCCATTTTTTGCCGGCTGAAGTAGCATTCTCTGAATTCGGTATCCGTCAATAATAAAATCCTCGCCGGCGTAAGTTCCTGCACCCGCTCCCGCATTTTGTTGAGGGCCGATAATGCCGATGCCAGTGATACCTGCTGCTCCAGGATGATGTGCACCAGCGTTTCGAAGGTATTTGGCCGCGACCACAAGGGCGGGTACCTGTAGCTTTTGATGACGTTGGCAAAATCGGCATCCATTGCGGCAAGGCTATCGCATATAGAATGATACGTGGCTGATGTAAACTGTTGTGGCATATAATTGTTATTTAAACATACTAACTTTTTTAGGATTTCGCGTTTCTATTTCTGAATTTTACATTTATGAATAACCTGCCGCCATTAGCCGAACGCATGCGCCCCAAATCACTGAATGATTATGTGGGGCAAAAACATTTGGTAGGGCCGGGCGCGGTACTGCGCAAGGCCATCGAAAGCGGTACGCTGCCCTCCATGCTGTTTTGGGGACCGCCGGGAGTTGGTAAAACTACGCTGGCCTATATCATCTCGCAATCGCTTTATCGGCCGTTCTTTTCGTTAAGCGCCATCAACTCGGGTGTAAAGGATGTACGCGAAGTAATTGAAAAAGCCTCTATCCTGAAGGAGCAAGGCGAAATATTACCCATCTTATTTATAGATGAAATTCACCGTTTTTCTAAATCGCAGCAGGATTCCTTGCTTGGGGCGGTGGAAAGGGGCACTGTTACCCTGATAGGTGCCACTACCGAAAACCCATCATTCGAGGTTATCTCCGCTTTACTCTCGCGCTGCCAGGTTTATATCCTACAGCACCTGGCAGAGCAGGACCTGCTCGACCTGCTAGAGAAGGCTCAAAAAGAAGATGTTGTCCTCAAAGAAAAGAATATTGTTATTAAAGAGCATGAAGCCTTATTGCGCCTCAGCGGTGGCGATGCCCGTAAGCTGCTTAATATATTCGAGTTGCTGGTGAACGCCTTTGATAGCAAAAAGATAGTACTAACCAACGATGTGGTGCTGGAGCATGTGCAGCAAAACATGGCGCTTTACGATAAAACCGGCGAGCAACACTACGATATCATTTCTGCCTTCATCAAATCTATGCGCGGGAGCGACCCTAACGGCGCCGTTTACTGGCTGGCCCGCATGATTGTTGGCGGAGAAGACCCGCTGTTCATTGCCCGCCGGATGTTGATATTAGCTGCTGAAGACATCGGCAATGCTAATCCCAACGCACTGTTGCTGGCACAAAGCTGTTTTAATGCGGTGCAGGCTATAGGCATGCCCGAGTCGCAACTGATCCTTTCGCAAACAGTGATCTACCTGGCCACATCGGCAAAAAGCAATTCGGCCACAACATCCATTGGCGCGGCAATAGCATTAGTTAAACAAACCGGCGACCTCCCTGTACCGCTGCATTTGCGCAACGCGCCAACCAAATTGATGAAGAACATCGGCTACGGCAAAAACTACAAATACGCCCACAGCTACGAGGGCAACTTTGCCGACCTCGACTTTCTGCCGGAAGCCATCCGCGGAACTAAAATTTATGAGCCGGGTAACAACCCGAAGGAGAACGAGTCCAAAGAGAAAATGAGGAAACTTTGGGGGGACAGGTATAAGTATTAGTTAATATTGTTATCTTCCGTCGTTAACCTTTCACTATGCTGAACCACGACCTAAAAAAAGAATTCCAGGTAGAGCGTATCGCTTTCTTTAGTGATGCTGTTTTTGCTATCGCCATTACCCTTTTAATTATCGAAATAAAAGTACCTGAGATACACGGCGAGCATCTCACCAACGGCGCGGTCGCCCAGGCGCTTGGGCATCTTATCCCTAAATTTATTGGGTTCATTGTGGGGTTTTTTGTAATTGGGCTTTACTGGGTACACCACCATTTGTTATTTAAATACGTAGAACACTACAGCCCAAAGCTTATCTGGAATAACCTGCTGTTGTTATTTTCCATCGTGTTGATGCCTTTTAGTTCTGCATTTTATAGCGAATATTGGATCTATCTAAACAACGTATCGCTTGGTTTCTATGTCATAAACATTAGTGCTACCGGCTTTTTACACTACCGCTTATGGTGTATAGTAAGTAACCCCAAAAACAAATTGAGTAAAGGGCTGGAAAACCCCCATCTGGTGAGTTATTATAAAATGCGCGCATTGGTTACCCCCTTTGTTTTCCTGATGTGTTTCGCGGTGAGCTTTGTAAGCCTGCCACTTGCTTATTGGATACCCGGCACCATATTTATTTACATGATGTTTATAGTGAAATACTACCGGAAGCGCCACCCCGAAATATTTGTAAAACCAACAACTGCAACATGATCTCAACCTTTTTCAGCCACGAGTTAAAATCCTTCTGGCGCTCAAAAAACACCGGTAAAAGCATCGCTGTAAAAGTGATCATGGGGATCCTCATTCTTATCCTGCTTTTGTATGTAGTGGTATTTGGCATTTTCTTAGATCTCATTCTAAGTAAAATGTTCCCGAGGGATAACTTAACGGTTACCTTCTGCGGCATTATCCTCATTTATTTCCTTGGCGACCTGCTGATGCGCATGCAACTGCAGGAATTGCCCACTTTAAAAGTGCAACCGTATTTGCACCTGCCGGTAAAGCGGAACAGTGTAGTAGGATACCTGGCGCTAACAGCGCTCTTCTCCTTTTTTAATCTTTGGCCTATCATCATCTTTAGTCCCTTTATTTTTAAGGTAATACTGCCCGCATCTGGCGGGGTGGCGGCCTTTGCATTTATCCTGTCGGTGATAGCATTATCGGTGTTCAACAACTATTTGGCCATGTACATTAAGCGCAAGGCCAACTTAAACGGCTGGATCTTTCTGATGGCCGGTGCGGTTTTAACGCTCATCACCTGCGGCGATTTCCTGTGGCATTTTTATTCTATTCGCAGTTTATCCTACTCCTTTTTTGGCGCGCTGTTGCTAAAGCCTTACCTGGTATTAATGCCGATACTAATGGGGGCTGCTATGTTCTATCTCAATTTTATTTATTTAAAGGGTAATTTATATCTCGAAGAACTGGGTTCTAAAAAAGCATCGGAATACAAAAGCAGTACAGAGATACCCCTGCTGGGCCGTTTTGGGCACGTGGGCGACCTGGTGGCCAACGAGATAAAACTGATACTGCGTAACAAACGCCCCCGCTCGGCCCTTATCATGGGTTTGTTCTTTTTATGCTACGGGTTGATTTTTTATACTCAGGCCGTATATGGCGAAAGCATAAAAATATTTGTGGGCATGTTTATGACGGGCATCTTCATCATCAGTTACGGTCAGTTTATGTTTAGCTGGCAGGCCTCGCATTTTGATGGCATACTGGTAAGCAAGATCAACTTCAGCGATTTTTTAAAGGCGAAGTATCTGCTGTTCACTATCGTATCAACTGTGGCCTTCTTCCTCACCACGCCTTACGTTTATTTTGGCTGGCGCGTGGTGATGATCCATTTTGTAATGTACCTGTGGAACATCGGCGTTAATACCACCATTGTGCTCTTTTTCGCCAATCGCAATTACAAACGTATCGACCTTTCTAAAGGGGCATCCTTTAACTGGGAAGGTGTGGGGGCAACACAATTGCTACTGTCGTTCCCGCTGCTTATTTTGCCATACGTTATTTATTGGCCATTTAAACTCTTAGGGATGACAAACACCGGATTTGCCGCACTGGCTATAGTGGGCATTGTATTTATTGCCACCCGCAGCTTCTGGATAAAAAAACTGGAGGCCGATTTTTACACCAAACGATTTAAAATAGCCGAAGGCTTCAGAAATAAATAAGATGATAGAGATAAAGAACCTCACAAAAGTTTACGCCGGGCAAACTGTTGTAAACGTACCCCTACTGGAGATTAAAAAGGGCGAAAGCATAGGTCTGGTTGGCAACAACGGCGCGGGTAAAACCACGCTGTTCCGCATGATACTGGATCTGATCCGCCCCGAAAGCGGTGAAGTACTATCAAACGGGCACAATGTTGCGGGTGCCGAGGAATGGAAAAACTACACCGCATCTTACCTGGACGAAGGCTTTTTGATTGATTACCTTACTCCCGAAGAGTACTTCTACTTCATCGGCGGGCTGCACCAACAAAACAAAGCGCAGGTAGATGAATACCTGTTAAAACTCAGCGATTTTTTCAACGGCGAGATCCTGAAAAAAGGCAAATACATCCGCGACTTATCCAAAGGAAACCAGTGCAAGGTTGGCGTGGGTAGCTGCCTGCTGCAAAAGCCGGAGTTGCTAATGCTGGATGAACCTTTTGCCAATATCGACCCGAGTACACAGTTCCGGTTAAAGAATATCCTGAAAACCGAGAACAAAAACAACGGGGTTACCACCATTGTATCCAGCCATGACCTGAACCACGTAACCGATGTTTGCGACCGCATTTTGCTGATGGAAAAAGGTGTCATCATAAAAGATATCGCTACCAGTTCATCAACCCTAAACGAGTTGGAGGAATACTTTGGCGTAGGGCAAACTACCCCGGTAAACGTTGAAATTGATAAGGAAGAGAACCACTAATTTTTGTTGATGTACTTAATTAAAGAAGCACAGGTTACTGATGCAGAAGCTATTATAAACGTAGCAACCCAAACCTACTGGTCGGCTTATGGGCCGATATTAACGGAGGAGCAGATCAATTATATGCTGGGCACATTATATAGTGTGGAAACTATATCCGGGCAGATAAAAAACAATGCGCAATCGTTTTTATTGCTGCTGGACGATGAGGGGCCGGTTGCATTTGCAGCTTACTCGCCACGGACTGAAAACCCCGACATATACAAGCTGCACAAGCTATACTGCCTGCCCCAAACGCAGGGAAAAGGTTACGGTAAAATACTAATAAACATCGTTGCCGAAAAGGTGAAAGAGGCAGGAAAGAGCATCTTAGAGCTGAATGTAAACCGCTATAACAACGCCAAAAGCTTTTACGAAAAAATGGGCTTTGCTGTGGTTTATGAAGAGGATATACCTATTGGCCCCTATTGGATGAATGATTTTGTGATGCGAAAAGAGTTGTAGGTACGAGAGCCGCCTAATGTAAACCCAGATCAGGATTAATCATTAAAAGTGTAATCTTTTACCGGGACGAACTGTACGATTCGTACAGTTCGTACAACCTTGTCCAGTTTCGCACAATCCGTACAAACTCGTACAGTTTCGCACAACCTCGTACACTTTCGTACAGTTTCGCACAATCTCGTACAGTTTCGTACAGCTATTTTGCCGCTGGCGAAAATCTGTGTTTTTCTGTGCTTTTTCGGAAGAAAAAAGTGGGCATTGCAAATATCGTGAATAGTCATTAACATAAAAAAAGTTAGGCCGAAATCTTAAAACTTCGGCCTAACTTTTAAGCAAATAGCGATTGTTTTTAATTGATGTTTTCTAAACCGCTGCCGGTAAAAAGGAAACGCTACCCATTTTAGCAACGATATCATTGGCCGCTGTTGTTGCTGCAAACTTAATTTTTAAGACGTTTGTAGCTGTGAAATCTATCGATGAAAGTGTTGCATAAACGGTTGTATTTGCCGGATTACTGCCAGTTGAGATTAATGTTGTTGAAGCCCGGATAGTAGATGAATCTACCCTTATTATTACAACCTTTATGTTCCATGAGCCAACGGTGGTCCTGCTGAAAGTACCCGTATCAAAGATTGCAGTATTGAAATAAATATATATTCTGTCATTTGCTGTGGCGTTAACAGCAAAAGTCCCTTCATATTCGGCAATTATTTTATCCCCATTATATTGCAATTGGTTTTCGGGTATTGTATATGAATAGACATCTACAGCTGATGTACCTGAGGAGCTGCCGTCGGTGTAAAAGTCCTTTAACGCAATCACCTGGTCGCGGATTATTTTGGTGGATGTGCCTGAGACATTTTGAAAAGCCTGGGTTACGCCATTTAC
This sequence comes from uncultured Mucilaginibacter sp., assembly GCA_965649995.1. Taxonomy (GTDB): domain Bacteria; phylum Bacteroidota; class Bacteroidia; order Sphingobacteriales; family Sphingobacteriaceae; genus Mucilaginibacter. Next base: position 29 of record CBFGNE010000205.1, on the reverse strand, counting down.
AATATTATTTTTTATTGTGATGTAACTGG
>CBFGNE010000204.1:0-6624 GCA_965649995.1 uncultured Mucilaginibacter sp. | reverse complement strand
CCCTAAAGAATATAACGGCTACAAAGCATACGGCGACGACGGCGGCCAGTTTGTTGCCCCACACGATGCTGCCGTAATGGACGAGGTTGCCAAAATAAAAAGTATAGACGAGGTGAATTTTAACCGCGTAGATGCCAACATAGAAGAAATTGGCGAGGAGATTGACGCACTTTATTTAGATAATATCACCACCCTGTCGGTTTCGCCGGATGCCATTAAGCGCCAGAAGGACCTCAAGATCGTTTTCTCGCCTATCCATGGTACGGGTATCACACTGGTGCCGCAGGCTCTGGAGCGTTTCGGTTTCGAGAACGTAATTTTGGTGGATGAGCAAACCACACCGGATGGCAACTTCCCAACCGTGGTTTACCCTAACCCCGAGGAAAAAGAAGCCCTTACCCTCGCCCTCAAAAAAGCGCAGGATACTGATGCCGACCTGGTTTTAGCTACCGACCCGGATGCCGACCGCGTAGGCATAGCTGTAAAAAACACCAACGGCGAATTTGTATTGCTCAACGGTAACCAAACAGGCACCATGCTTATCAACTACCTGCTTACCGCATGGGAAGAACGTGGAAAGCTTACTGGTAAAGAGTACATTGTGAAAACCATTGTTACCACTTACCTTTTAGATAAAATTGCCGAAGCCAAAAACGTAACCTGCTACAACACGCTTACGGGCTTTAAATACATTGGCGAGCTGATGACCAAATTCGAAGGCCAGCAAACCTTTATTGGTGGTGGCGAAGAAAGCTACGGTTACCTCATCGGCGATTTTGTGCGCGATAAGGATGCGGTTGTTTCCAGCGCCTTTATTGCCGAGATGACCGCCTACTATAAAGATAAAGGCAGCAGCCTTTTCGAGGCCCTGCTGGATACTTACGTGCAGTACGGTTTCTACAAAGAAAAGCTGATCTCGCTTACCAAAAAAGGCAAAACAGGTGCCGAGGAAATTGTGGCCATGATGGAAACCTTCCGCAACAACCCACCTGCCGAACTGGGTGGCAGTAAAGTGATCACCCTGAAAGATTACGAAAAAAGCGTGGAGACTGACCTAACAACCAACACCACCAAACCGATTGAACTACCAACATCAGATGTATTGCAGTTTATTACCGAAGATGGCAGCATTATCTCTGCCCGCCCAAGCGGTACCGAGCCAAAGATCAAATTCTATTGCAGCGTAAACGGCAAACTGGCAAGCAAAGAAGCCTACGCAGAAACGGATAAGCAGTTGGATGATAAGATCAATACGATAATGAAGGATTTGGGGGTGTAAGCGCCCGATTCCCTTAAATATTGAAAGCCACTGGTTGAGAGACTGGTGGCTTTTACGTTACCGCCCTAATCTGACGTCCACGCCTGGATAGGCGGGGAGACCATGCAAAGATGGTAAAAGCTGGATAGCAGCAGTAATATTTGTTAAATAAAATACATTACCAATATATATAACATAATTACCCCATTGAGCCCCATCCAATTGCGTGTACCCGCATATTTTGAAGAGTTACTGGCCTGTACCTCATAACGTCTATCAAAACGAAAATAAGGCCGATAGGAAGCGCAAAAAAATCAATCACAAAAGGTATTGGAGGCGTATGTGTTCCGGTAAAGCCTGTTGCCAGCCCGGCGCCAAGGGCTGCCAAAAAGCATACGAAATAAAAAAAAGAATAAAATTGCTCCGCGAGGCTCATCAGGCTAACAGTTGTTATAATACTTAGGTGAAGTTAACAATTAAAACACAAAAGCCACCGGCAACCGATGGCTTTTGTAATTGGCAGATAAACGCTTACTTTGCCGTCCCCGCAGTACCTCTTTTAAAAAGGACCCTGCGGCGATAGGACATTCGAGCATGCCATATCGGTAAATGAAATCATTACGTCCAGAAGCGCAGGGTCCTCTGCCGAGAGGCCCTACGGTAACGGCTAAATATTTAATTATGAGCATGCCAGATTACAAGCGCTTTATTGAAATAAAAAATGCTCAAAAACACATTATTATTATTTTGGATACTCTTTACTGTTTTCACCGACTGTAGAAGTCAAAGTTTATCTAACAAAAAGTTAAATGTTAAAAACAAGCATAAAATAGATAAAGCTACATTTAATAAATATGAGTTATTAAAGCGAAACAAATCGGCACAGTTCATGTCAAAAGACGGCTTTCTTATCTCCTTCATTGAATTAGATAGCGTTTATCAGATAGAGAAGCAACGACCTACGAGTCCTTTTAAAACGGTTAAGGTCTACGATAAAGCAGGTAATCTTACCGTATCAGGCTATCTGTTTTATGACATTAGTATCGGGAAGACAACCTTGTACGATTTAAACGGCAATATTTTAAGTCAAACCAATGAAAATGCAGAATATGCTTTTAGTGTTACTCAGTTGATAAAGAAAATCCGTAATGATTTTAAAATCGATATTTCTGTGATCGATCCGGATATATCTGTCGATCAAAATATTGAAGATCATCCAACTCCTACACCTACCTATATCATTAGGATAAAAAAAGCAAATTTCATGTTTAGAGAGCTACTTATAAATGGTACTACAGGAGTATTAATTTCTGATAAGGTTATTTTTTCAGAAGAATTGTTTCCCCGTCTCCGCAGGGTCTCTTTGAAAAAGGGCCTAGGCTACGGCAATATATTTCAAACCTATAAATAAACGCAAAATGCCAGTCATCAAACACAATCCCGAAGGCGTATTCCCGCCATACCGTAACTACAGCCATGCTGTAGAAGTAAAAGGTGATGCCAGCCTGCTTATCATCAGCGGGCTTAATGGATATGAGGCAGACGGCCAAACCATGCCCGAATCTTTTGAAGCGCAGGGCGAGTTGATATGGCAGCACATCGGCACCATTTTAAAATCGGCCGGTATGGACTACCAAAATGTAGTTTCTATCCGCACCTATTTGGCCAGTCCCGAATACGACGAGGCCAACGTACAGCTACGCATGAAATACATGGGCAGCAACCGCCCTTCGTTAACCGTAATATGCTGCCAACTACTGGAGCCGAAGTGGAAACTGGAGGTGGAAGTGATGGCAGCTAAGTAGAGAGGCAATACTTCGCGTCTCTGAACTGGCAAGGCATTACCCGTAGAGACGCGACACTTCGCGTCTCCGAACGGATTTATTTACCAGAACGAGATACCTCGCCCCTCCGCAGTGAATTCCTGCAAGAATAATGGCCATGCATCCAGGGCAAAGATTTCTCTGCAGAATGCCAATCCGGGTAGCAAATATTCCTAAAAATGCGTATTTATGTGCTACGTTATTGTTGATATGGATTATTGGGTTGCCGTATTGAAGGCATAATATTTAACGGACGGCCAACACTATATGAATTGCAAAAATTGTAATACCGAGGTAACACTAAACTATTGCGCTAATTGCGGGCAGCCTGTTCATATAAAACGCATTAACGGGCATTATATCCTCCACGAAATTGAACACGAATTCCATTTTGAGAAAGGGATATTATACACCGTACGGGAGTTGCTTTTGAGGCCGGGAGAAAATATAAAACACTTCCTTACCGAAAACAGGAGCCGGCTGGTAAAACCAAGTATTTTCATCGTTGTAACTTCTTTGATCTACACCCTGGTAAACCATTACTTCCATATCGAAGATGGTTATCCAAAAAATGATGCGTTTACAAAATCTGCAACTGGCTTTATCTTCAAGTGGGTTCAGGAGCATTATGGATATTCGAACGTTATTATGGGCGTATTTATCGCTTTTTGGATAAAGATATTCTTCAAAAAATACGGCTACAATTTCTATGAAATTTTAATACTTCTGTGTTTTACAATTGGAATGGGGATGTTGTTTTTCGCCCTCTTCGCAATCGTACAGGGGCTTTCTCATTATAACTTCACGCAAATAGCGGGTGTTACAGGCATTGCCTATTGTAGCTGGGCCATCGGCCAGTTTTTCGATAAGCAAAAACCGGTAAATTATATAAAAGCATTTACTGCTTATATATTAGGGATGTTAACATTTACGCTAACAGCCATAATTGTAGGGATATCAATTGACCTCATCATAAAACACTAAAAAGCATGGAAAAGAATAAGGTACCGGTGTTTACTTTCAGTATTGTAGCCATCATTTTAGGTGTGGCATTGTTCAAACAATTCGACTTTGAAAATTTAAGGTTTGAAAAGACCGGGTTGGCAATCGTTTACATGATCGTGTTCGTCGCCGTAATTTATTTTCTAATTAAGAACGCTATAGCAAATAACAAAACCGATCGAAGTTCATAACCGCTCCTCCCCTGGCCTCTTCAATAAAGGTATAAAAGCGCGTTCCGTCGGAACGCTTCATGGGTTCTATGTATGTTTTTGTATTGAGTTAATTTTATGAGTTAACTTAAATCTATCGAGAAACCCTGCTATAACCTTATTGCACAACCGGTTCCAGCCCAACCAGGCCCCGCCGGATGTTTAGGCTATCACTATTGGCTACCGGGTATAGTTCGGATGTGTTTTGTTTAAGCTGTGTGCCGTATATCTGCGTGCCGGTATCAAACAAGGCTATCTTATCAGCAATAACTGCATAAGTTACGCCGTCTACATCGCCCCTTTTAAAAGCCTCGGCCACCATCGGGAAATAGATTTTTTGCAACCGGATATTGGTATGCTGATATAGGTACAGCAATGCAGCCATTCCTTCTTTATGAACCGATTTTAGTGTGGGCCAGCTGTAAGTATTGATGATAGAGCGCCATTTATAAAAATTTAAGGTATCCACCTTTTCAACCGAATCGCGGAATATCTTCATGCGTAACGACCGTGCCGGGTATACGGCAAGCAGCGCCTTTTGCCTGTCATCTACAGTTTTGCGGTTTTTGCACAGCGTGATCAATTCATCAGCTACAGGCCGGTTAAAAATATTCCGTTCTTTATTTATAGCTGCTATTAACCTTGCCCACTGCTTATCATTGTGCAGGTTGCGCAATAAGGGTTCCTCGGTTATATCGTTTACAATACTACTAAAGCCGCGTGCCACCATGGTGAATAGAAAACGGAATGCGCTATCGGGGTAATTTGCTTTTGCGCTGGCTTTTGCCGCAGTAATGAGGTTTGCATCGGTTTCATTTACTTTATCCTGGGCAAACAAGGTAAAGTATGCAGCTGCCGCCTGTTTATAGCGTTTACGCATATAAAGCGAATCCGCAGTTTTAGGCAAACCATCCTGGGCAGATGCGGTGTAGCAACCGAGCAACAACAAAATAAATAAAACAGGCTTTTTTATTAGAGACATGGGCATACCGGCAAAGGCGCCGTCAATATACTACCTTGTAAGCGGTAACGCCGCTATTAAGGCCATTATTAACAACCTTTAACATTTTTTGCTTATTAAACAAGATCAATACCGGTAAACCGCCCGCCCTATATTCCCATCCGCATCTATCCCCTCAACAATAATTTTATAATTGCCCTTGCCTTTATAAAATTCAATTGAGGCATCGCCATTTTTATCGGTCACAATTTCGGGGTTCCAATAGATGCAGGTGCGGGTTTCAACTGCGCTGTTATCGCCCGCGTAAACATACTTTGGCGCATAAAACTCGCCGGCCTTGTAAAACCCGGCAACGGTGATGGGCAAAATGCCTTTAGTAGTTATGTATTTTGGATTGCCGCCATAGTTTACATGGAACACAATGGCAGGCGCGGTTGGGGTGGTGATAATATCTACACTTTCCACCTGGTCGGGCCGGATGGAGTTAACATCGAAATATTCATCCATCTCTGTATTGTTTACAATGATCTTAGTAGGCACCAACAGGGTTGGCGTGCGAACCCTTGGAACAATTCTGTTGCCCGGCCCCACATTATCAAACGCAAGCTTATTGGCCTTGTTCATTAAAATAAATATTAAATTCCCGTTTTCGCCAATTTGCTCACTCGTAATAGTTTGGTCAACATACCCGTATATGGGGTCTATCTTTATCGGTGTTGTTTTTTTGCTCTTGATGGTCACCTGCTCCAGCAGCCGGCCCTTTATCATCCCCTTATCAAAACCGGGGCTGTACTTAGCTACGCTATCCGGCAAACCCTGCATAGTGGCATTGCCCAAAGGGCCGGGAGTATCTGTAGTGAACACCGTTGGCTGGCCGTCTTTATCATTAAAGGTAATCTTGGTGGTGTTTTTGCCTTTTGCATTTACCGCTTGCAGTATAAACTTAGCGGTATCGTTATAAATTAGGTTGCTGAACCGGAAGTCCCCCTTTTCGTCGGCGGTTTGGCTTAATAGGGAGTTGCCGGGCGATAACAAGGTTACTACGCCACGGCTAATTGGTTTATCATTGATATCCTTAATGTTGCCGCCTATCGCCAACCCCCGCTCGGGCTGAAAGGTAATTGCCGTCGTATCCCTTTGCCCCTGCCTCCATTCAAATTTTCGGTAACCGTTGGTCAGCATCACCAGGTCCAGGTTGCGGGCGGACGTATCACCGGGGTTTTTGAAATAATAGTTGGGCTGCTCCACATAGCCTTTAAGGGCCGAGGTTAGCAGCAGGTTGGTAAGTATGGTGTGCTCATTATTCTCATCAATGGCGCTGAACTTATCATTTACAATGGATAAAGAAAAATGCCCTGCCGACGGCCCACC
>CBFGNE010000203.1:0-6625 GCA_965649995.1 uncultured Mucilaginibacter sp. | reverse complement strand
GCTTCCTGGCCAGGCTGAACGAAGACGTGCAACTTTAGCCTGCGGCATTGGTATCGTACCTGCAGAGTTCGCCGGTAGTGGCCGATATCTCGGGTACTTTCTACTTCAAGGAGCAGCTGGGCCGGGGTAAACTACCACACCAACAAGCAGGTTGCGGGCATTATATCGGTAAACGCCAACAGTTTCAAGGTTGGCTACAGTTAACAGTTCAATACGTTATCTGCCAATTTGGGGGCTTCAATAACGCCACCCACGAGGTAAGCATCAGCTACTGCTGGGGGAGCGACCTGCAAAGGAAGCTGTTGTAGTAATTCTCACCTTTGGTCTTATCCGGCTATAGGTTTACGACGACAAGTAAAATCAGGATTAAACAGAATACCGAAGGAAAAAAAGCCCCAAATGGGGCTTGAAAGAATTATTTACCGTTTTTTAGGATTTCGTTTTTTTCCCTTTCACTTGCCAGTAAACGTTCGTAAAGGTCTACGATTTTCTCGATGGTGTTAAAAGTAGGCTGGTAGTTCATTGAACTTGCGATCAAGGTTGAACTATCGCTGCTTGTATTGTGGAATGTATTCGAAATTATATTGAAAATGGCTTCTTCTGTAAAAGCTTTGATCGCCTCAGGAGACACACCTAATACTGCTGCGATCTTTTCAAGTGCCGAATCTTCCACTTCAGCGCTTTGCTCAATTTTAGAGATCGCATGCTGGCTGATACCCCATTCTGTAGCCAATGCTTCCTGCTTTATGCCGCGTAGTTAGCGTATTTTGCTGATCTTTCTCCCGATATGTAAGGTCTCTGCCATAAGTCAAATGTACCAATAATCGTAAAAGTAATAAACAACTTCGGAGTTGTAAAGCACATCAGCTGAAGTAATAAACAGCCTTTGCAAATCTGGCCTGCTGAAAAAATGAGCCTTCGCCTGTGGCACCCAGCTTCATTACACCACGCAATGCCGCGCCGGGTTCCATTCTGCTGCGCGCCTCGTCGCAGAAGGCTGATGTTCGCTGGACTCACAACAGCCGGAAAAAAAATATCCATCGCACTGCTGCTACAAAGATAGCACCGCAGCAAAACCGTCAAGGCTACACAAGCAGGCACCCCGCTATGCAGCGGGATGCCTGGCCTTGACAATTTTGCTGCTTGCTGCTTTTGGCTGTTTACGCATTGCAATGGACAGTTGTGTGCACTAAATAGGGTAGAGCCGCCTGGCATTTTTATTATTGAGGGTACCTTTCCCTCAATAAAGCCATCCCGCCCGACTTTGAGGTCGAGTATCTTTGCATAGTGCCGGGTCGTTTTGATATTAGTATGCCCAAGCATCTTGCTTACGCTTTCGATCGGTACGCCGTTGGCCAACGTAACCGTCGTAGCAAAGGTATGCCTGGCAATATGAAAGGTCAATTGCTTCGTTATCCCGCACAAAGTGCCTATCTCTTTTAGGTAAGCATTTAGCTTTTCATTGGTACATACGGGTAGCACTTTACCGCGGCTTTCACAAACAGGGTTCCCTTGGTAGCGTTTTAAAATAGCAATAGCAATAGCAGAGGGCAGGAGGGTATCCGGGTGGGGACAGCTGTCTTTTGCCTTTTGGTGTTGAGCCATTGCTCTCCATCAGGCCGGGTTACGACTTCAGAAGGCACCAGTTTGTAGACATCGGCATAAGCCAACCCTGTAAAGCAGCTGAAAAGAAAAATGTCCCTGATCTGCTTTAGGCGGCTTATCGCAAGTTCTTTATCTGCAATTAATTGAATCTGTTCCTGGGTGAGGAATGCCCGGTCAACTACTTTGATCTTCGCCTTGTAATTGGCGAAAGGGTCAACGGAAAGCCAGCCGCTTGCCATGCATATCCGTATAATCTTCTTGAAATTCTTAAGGTATTTAATAGCCGTATTATTAGCGCATTTCCTGACCGAACGAAGGTAGAAATCATAACCAGTAACAAAGCTGTGGTCAACCTCCCGTATGTCAATATCATTACGGCCATATTTCCATTTAATAAATTCTTCAGTATGCTTCAGCGATGTTTTATAACGTTCAAGCGTACCCGGAGCGTAATCAGCACCTACCAGTGCTTCCACCTGGCGGTTATGTTCCCTGAATTGAGTTAAGAGCATACGGCTTACTTCGGCTTTTCCGGTCAACTTGTTCTTTAACCGTTCGGCCGTAATGATAACATTCTGTTCGGTGAGCTGCTGGTGGGCGGCAATTGCCATTGATTGAAGCTGGCCGAGGAGGTTGTTAAGCGTCCGGGATGATTCCTTTGTCCCTTTTACCCGCCCGGCCTTACTATTCCATTGCGCGGGTTCGATATTTCGCCCCGCGGTTGTTTCAGAACGTTTCCCGTTCACGGTAATCCGGATGTAGATCGGCACCGGGCCATCCACATAGTTTTTGGGCTTCTTCAAATAGAAGAGCAAGCTGAAATTAGTTTTCATGTTAATAAACATTAAAAGTGAAACAAAACTAAGCTTGCAGCTAACCATAATCAAGATGTTCATTTATTGAACACCTTGGTAATCAAAGGAATAAGTTAAATTCGGTGAGTCCTGTAATTCTCAAAAAAACTCACCTAATCACGCACTTCTTTTATGCGTTTTGGTGGCTTTTTTGACACTTTGAGTCAAATACAAAAGCCTGCAAATATTTGATTTGCAGGCTTTTGTATTATCTTGATATCAAACTTGGCGGAGAGGGAGGGAACAAACAGATGGTTGTTGTGTCCTCTGAGCCAGCTATTTATAATTTTATGTTATTAAAGGTCACCGAATGGGTCACCAACCAAATTGTTCAATTGTCGCTAATGCTTAAGGCTCAATATCGTTTTTTTATTCTGAATTTGCAAACATAATTTGTGATATCAACACAGTGCTGTTAACACAGATATATATATTGAAACTGTGTAGAAAAAAAGACTTTACCTATATTAGGAATTGGGCTTATTATTTCAAGTGACAGGAGGAATATATTCGCGCGTAATTGATGCTAACCACTTTTTCCATATCTGATGTGCAACATTACTATTAAAGGATAACACGCGCAATGATTAGTTAAAATAGTATTATTTAAAAGTCGCGGATATTTATAGTTTTGGGTTACAATTGTTACCTGACTAACACGCGCCCACCAAAAGGGCTCAGCTACATTTATGAGATTGATTTTGTGCTTTTGGGCAGCTATGTTCATGCATACGGCTTCACAGGCGCAGTATGTTTACCAGCAGGTAGATAACAGCGCAGGGCTGTCTAATAGTATAGTTAACAGGATGTTCCAAGATAAGGATAATCTTTTGTGGATAGCCACACTGGATGGCCTTAACGTTTACGACGGCAACTCTTTTCATGTTTTTAATTACGAACGTCCTGGCATCAAAAATGCAATAGGCAGTAATATTATCTATCAAATTAGCGAAGACCGCGAAAGCAACATATGGCTCGCCACTGCCGAAGGGGTAACAAAATACCATAAGCCGTCCGGCATTTTTACCAATTACAACCTCAATAGTACATCCATGGTAACCAATGGTTATTTTTTGGGGCTGGATAGCTTAGGGCAAGTGTACACCGCGCGTATAAATACAGGAGAGATAAGCTATTACGATAAACAGGCAAACCTTTTTCGCCGCTGTTTTGTCGAAGGTATAAACAGCGCACACATTACCAAAATGGCTTTCGATAAAGTCGGCCGGCTTTGGATCTTTCGTTCGGGTGGGTTAGATGTTTATAGTAAGAAAGGGGACGGTTTTATTAAAACGCAAGGCTTTACAGCGATTAATAATGTTGATAACTTGCTGTATACCAACCATACCATCTTTTACACCAATACGCACAAGCAACTTTTTAAAATAGATGAGGCACTGCACCCACAACTGATTGCGTCGCTTCCTGATAAAGTACGTTCGATGACTGCTTTTGGCAATCATTTTGTTTTTGCCTGGGCTATCAAAGGATTGGGGGAATATGATGCAGCGTTTAAACCGATGAGTGATATATCAAAGCAGGTGCCCTTACTGAACGATTTGAAGATAAATAACCTGATAGTGGGACACGAGCAAATGCTTTGGTGCGGAACTGATGGTAACGGGATTATTAAGATATCAAAAAAGGTAAACTACTTTAACACCATAGAGGCCTCCAGGCCAACTCTTAATGTGCCGGTAAACGCTTTTTGCAACGTACGTGGCGAAATTTGGATAGGCACAAAGCGCAACGGAATTATGCAGATGAAAGAGGGCGCAGCTTTTAGCAAACTTACTCAGATAAAGTCCCGATACCCTGGTTATGCGCTTGGGGAGAGCACGGTATACAGCATAAAAAAAAGCAGGGATGGCCAACTGGCGTACATCGGGTCGGACGCCGCCGGGGTTTATGTTTTTGATGTAGTACAAAATAAATTTGTGGATTGGAAGGGCATAGAAGGAAACAATAATTACCCCGGCTTCGGTGCTATTCATGCTATTTTGCCCGACAAGGACGGTTCTGTATGGCTTGGCTCGTATACCGGCGGGCTTTACCATTTAAAATTGGGGCGCAGCAAAAACAAAAGGTTGGCCATTGAAAAATTGGTAAGGTATAATTACACGGGAACCCATATGGGGCCCGGTAATGATGTTATAAACGCACTGGAAGAAGGGCCGGGCGGAGAGATATGGATAGGGTGCCGCTTTGGCGGGCTAAGCGTTTTCAATAAAATAACCGGGCAATTCCGCACTTTTAAGTCGGCGCCACAGCAGGGGAGTTTATCAAACAACGATGTTTTATCTCTTTATAACGATGGCCGTGGCAGTATGTGGATAGGCACAAGCTATGGTTTAAATATTGCACACCAGGCTGGCCAGCCTGGTGTATTTAAAAAACTAAGCGTTGATGAAGGTTTGCCAAACAATACCGTGCATGCCATTAGCGGAGACGAGAAAGGGAATATTTGGGTAAGCACCAACAAAGGAGTAGCCAGAATAAACAGCAACCACAATGTGATGCAGTTTAAAGAGCAGGACGGGTTGCAAGGGAACGAGTTTAGCGATAACGCCATTTGGAGAGATGGGCAAAACCGCCTCTATTTCGGTGGCTTGCATGGCTTTAATTACTTTGTACCTCAAGCCATTGGGGTATCGGGCAACCAATCTAACCTTGTTATCACCGATCTTAAAATAGCCGGGCATTTTGAAGGACCGGACGCCACTAATATCCTCAATATAAAAAAACAATCCGGGCGGATAGTTCCGGCATACGAACTTAACCGAAGGGATAACTTCTTCGACCTGAAGGTAAACAGCATACAGTTCAGCAACCAGGAAAAGTGCAGGTACGCTTACTTTTTACAGGGGAACGATAAAGATTGGCATTACACCGGCGACGATAAGCGGATCTCTTACAGTAACCTGCAACCCGGTAACTATACGCTTAAACTGAAGTGGTCTAACGGCAGTGGCGCCTGGAATAAAGAATACGTTGCGCTCCGCATTATTATCAAGCAATATTTCTGGCTTACCTGGCCAGCCTTTGCGATGTACCTCGTAATAACCGGCCTGGGGGCGTATCTTTTCCATTTATACCGCAAAACCAAGTTAGGCAACGAGCATAAATTGGCAATGGAGCACGCCCTGCGTAAAAAAGATGAAGAAGTGCATCGCGGGCAACTGGATTATTTTACCAATATAGCGCATGAGTTACAAACTCCGCTCACCATAATTTCGGGGACGTTGGAGCGGTACTTTCATAAAACAAAAACCAAAATTGGCGAAACTGCAAACGAAAACCTGCTCATAGCCGTGAACGAGCAAGCATCGCGGTTAAATTACCTGGTTTACCAATTGCTGGAGTTCCGTAAGGGCGAAGAAGGGCACCAGGTAAACCATTATAACAATATCAACGCATCCGCGCTATTGTTAAACATTGCCGGTTTATTTAAGCCCCTTGCCGAGCAAAAAGGGATAGATTGCAGTTGCTACATCGAGCCGGATATTAATTTACTTACGGATAAGGATAAACTGGAAAAGATAATTTTTAACCTGATATCCAACGCTATTAAACACACCGGCAAAAACCAGCACATTGTTTGCCGCCTGAGTGAAGACCAGGAAAATGAGGTTTTGGAACTGATAGTTGCAAATTCGGGCTGTACGCTCAATGAAGAGGAGCGGCAAAGCTTATTCACTCGTTTTTTTGTGGCCGACCCCAGCCAGCAAACAAAAATAAGCACCGGGCTGGGGCTTGCCTTTACGCAGCAGTTAGTAATCTTATTAGGCGGTAAAATACAGGTAAGCTACAAAGATACCTGGATACAATTTAAGGTAAGCCTGCAAACGGGCAATATTGCTACGGCCGCCGCACCTGTTACCGAGCAAGGCGAAAAAATGGAAACACCATCGTACCTTTTAAGTTCAATTATTAACGATAATACAGTACTGGGGCAAGCCTCCAGCGAAAAAAACAACAAACAATCTCTGCTCAGCAAACTTGAAGGTTCGGATAAAAAGAGCATCCTGATTATTGAAGATGAACCTGCAATAAGATTTTTGGTGAATGACGTATTGAAGGAGCATTATATTGTTTACGAGGCAGGCAATGGTAAAGAGGCGCTGGAATTACTGGATAAAATGATCCCCGACCTGATCATCAGCGAT
>CBFGNE010000202.1:0-6642 GCA_965649995.1 uncultured Mucilaginibacter sp. | reverse complement strand
TTTACTTTCCTTTTGCTGCGCAATGGCATTTACCGGCGTATTTGCGCAGATACCCAATATAAAATATACCACCCCGCAGATTTACAAGGTTGGCATACCTATCACCCCTTTAAAACCGGAGAAAGTAGACGAAGGCGGCGACGTACCGATAGGCGAATACGGCACGGTTACTACCTTTGCCGGCAACGGGCAATATAGTTATACCGACGGCGCAGCACAAGTCGCCAGTTTTAGAATCCCTACTGGGCTGGCAATTGATAACGAGAATAATGTTTATGTTGCCGATTTTGGTAACGATGTGATACGTAAAATTACTCCACAGGGCTTAGTTTCAACCTTTGCTGGTAGAGGCAGCGGCGGGCGCGACAATGGCATAGGCACACAGGCAAGCTTTTACAAGCCATCGGGGCTTGTTATAGACCAAGCCGGCTTAATGTATGTGGTTGAACAAGTTGGTGAAGATGTGCGGAAAATAACCGGCAGCGCCCAGGTATCGTTACTGGCGGGCAGCGGGCTTATTGGCAAAGCTAACGGCACAGGTACCGCCGCCAGTTTTAATACCCCTGTAGACGCAGCGTTAGGCCCCGACGGAAACCTGTACGTAGCCGACCTGCAAAACTACCTTATCCGCAAAGTTACTCCGGAGGGTGATGTCACTACTTTTGCCGGGAATGGCGTTGCAGCATCAGTCGACGGCACCCTTTTGCAGGCGAGTTTTGGCAACCCGCAGGGGCTTGCTTTCGATTCGAAAGGGAATTTGTTCGTGTCTGATAATTACAACTATACCATACGCAAAATATCTACCAATGGGCTGGTAACTACATTTGCGGGCACCGGCAACCGGGCTTCATTAGATGGCACAGGAACTTCGGCAGGGTTTACACAACCTACCTACCTTGTGTTTGATACCAACGACGACCTTTATGTGGCGGACGCCACCCTGGTGCGCAAAATAACGAGGGAGGGTGTTGTCACTACCGTTGCGGGTAGTAATAGTGAGGCCGGCTTTGTAGACGGTGTTGGCACCGCGGCAAGGTTCTCCACAGTTGGGGGGCTGGCATTTGACCGGAACGGTTTTTTATTTGTTGGCGAGATAAGCAACCATGTTATCCGCAAAATAACTTTGAGCGGCTATACCATAGATAAATCCCTGCCACAAGGATTAACCTTTAATCCGGAAGATGGTACCATTAGCGGCACACCCGTTTCATTGGCTGTTGCCGAAAATTATACCATTACCGCACGTAACAAAAGCGGCAAGGGTAGCACAGCAGTGCGAATTGAGGTTACGGGCAATTCTGTACCTGCTACGGAAGCGCCTAAAATAAATTATGCTTCGCCGAAAGTTTATACTATAAATGCACCAATACAACCCCTTATACCCGATAAAAAAGGCGGTGCTGTTGATCCTAATGGCTTTAGTATTGATAAACCGCTGCCCACGGGCTTAAGCCTCGACCCTAATACCGGTGTTATCAGTGGTACACCAACGGAATTATCGCCGGCCACCATTTATACCATTATTGCCAAAAACAACGCCGGTCCGAGCCAGGCCCAGCTTAACATTAAAATAAGTGACGAAATATTATCCATTTCTTTGCCACCTGATATAAGATACGCCTCGCCTCAAACGCTTTATTTAAAAGCCCCCCTTTCGCCCAATATTGTGCCAGAACAACGTGGCGGCCCAGTTGAGGCGCACTCTGCCGGGTTGGTGACTAATTTTGCCGGCACCGGGCAACCGGGCCGCGACGACGGACCTAAAGCAGGAGCCAAATTTGACGGGCCTGCAAAGGTTACTATAGATGGGCAGGGCAATTTTTACGTTTCAGATTTTAACAATTATTCCCTGCGCAAAATAACCCCAGGGGGCAATGTGAGTACTGTATCGGGTGCTGCAGGACCGGGCTACGCCAACGGTGCATTCAGAACGGCCCAACTGCAAGGGCCAAGAGGGCTGGTTACCGATAAAGCTGGAAACGTCTATATCGCCGACGTTTACTCTATCCGCAAAGTGAATGCTACGGGTATCACATCTATCCTTGCAGGCAATGGTACCGCAGGGAATACCGATGGTACAGGTACCACCGCACGGTTTGATGGTGTAGTAAGCCTGGTGATAGACAACACAGATAACATCTACGCTATAGACCAGGGGAACGGCACCATCAGGAAGATAACGCCAGGCGGGGTAGTAACTACAATAGCCGGCAACCGCAACCGTAATAATGTCGACGGACAGGGCACTGCAGCATCCTTCAACAACCCGCAGGATATAGTACTTTATAACGGCAACTTTTATATTGCCGATTACCTGTATATCCGGAAGATGACGCCGGGCGGATTGGTGACTACCATTGCCGGGAATGGCATACCAAAGGTACTGAACGGCACTGCTTCGTCTGCCGGGTTTGGCAACGCAAGCGCATTGGTCGTCAACGGCGCAGGCGAGTTGTACGTACTTGATTTAGGCAACAACGCAGCTAACGAGGGTAGCGCGATTTTACGGCTGATAGATAAGGGTAACAACGTATCTACCGTAAATATTATGGATAATACGGGCACTAAAACCTATTTATCTGTCCCTAATGGTTTAACGCTGGATAAAACAGGGCTTATATATGTCGCCAGCGGTAGCAATTATATCCAAACCTTGTCCTTCGACAGGTACACCATCGATAAGGCGCTACCTGCCGGGCTTACTTTTGATACTACAACCGGGGAGATAAGCGGAACTCCAACAGTTTTATCGCCCGCCCAGGATTATACTATTATTGCCTATAACAGTGGTGGGCCCAGTTCAACCACATTAAACTTAAAGGTTGTGCCAAGCGAGACGAAGATACCCTCGATAATTACCTTCCCCGAATTTGCAGCCAACCCTGTTTGGGATGCCGATATTAATATCGACCCGAAGATAACCCGCTCCCAAACAGAAACACCTTTAGTGCTCACCAGCAGCAACCCGGCAGTTGCGACTATTAATGCTGATAATACGCTCCATATACTTAGCGCGGGCGAAGTTGTAATTACCGCCAACCAGGCGGGAAACGACAATTACCTACCAGCAGATGCGGTTGCAAGGACAATAACCGTATCCCGTGCAAACCCTATTACATCATTTGTGGCAATTGAAGAGAAAACAGCTTGCGACGCTGATTTTAGTGCGGCAGGTATCAGTACGAATACATTCGTGCCTATTATATACAGCAGCAGCAACCTTAATGTTGCAACAGTAAACCAGCAAGGCATGGTACACATAGTTGCGGCAGGCAATACCGACATAAAAGCCACACAAGCTCAATCTGCCTTGTACAATGCCTTGCCCGAAGTGGTGCGCCGGCTTACTGTAACAGCCACCAATTCGCAAATACCGGCACCAACGGTGAGTATATCAACGCCTTCGACAAACGTTTACGAAAGCGAAAACGTAAGTTTTACAGCCATTACCAACGGTACCGCCGACAGTTATCAATGGCAGGTAAACGGTGTAAACGCAGACCATAACTCGGCAACATTCAGCACATCGGCCTCGCAGGACCAAGATAGGGTATCGTGCATCGTTACCTTTACCAACCATTGCATTGCTCCGGTAACCAGCAACGAAATTAAACTAACCGTATCGCCCCCGCCAGTAAGCATTGTACCGCCAAATACCTTTAGCCCTAATGGCGATGGTGTAAACGACACCTGGAAGATACCTGCGCTGCTCTCCTACCCCAAATGCAGTGTGCGCATCTTTAACCGCAACGGTAAGCAAATTATTCTTTCGCGCGGTTACAGTAAAGCTTGGGACGGCACTTATGCAGGTAAGAATTTGCCAGCAGGAGTTTATTATTATGTAATAAGCACCGGTGATAGCCAGGCCGATGTATCGGGTAATGTGACTATTTTGAGGTAAAATAAAACACCATTTCAACATAAAGCATATTCTGCTAAAACAAGCAAGGCCGGCTGATTTCTCAGCCGACCTTTAGTATATATTCGGTTGGGGGTACCGAACTGGGGGTTGTTTTTTATTTGGTACCTGTACCTACCTGCATTGGGTTTACGCCGGTAGATTGGCCACGAACCGGGCCATTAGCGCCCATTTTTTGTTTAAATACCTGGAATTTAGACGGCTCTCCGCTTTTACCCCAGAAGTTGTTGGTTTCGTCGATATCGGCAGTTTCGCGCATCGGGTCGATTTTAATCGATACCACTTCTTTATCCTGGATGTAGAATTTGCTGCAATTCTTTTCGTTTAACCTCCATATCTGCGCAGGGATGCGGTCGATAGAGGTTGTTCCATCAGCAAATTTAAACTCTACGATGATCGGCATTACCAATCCGCCTTTATTGCTAAAGTTTAACTGGTAGAAGTATTTAGAACCGTATTTCGATTTATCATCGGCAGTCATCGCATCAGTTTCAAACGTTGGCGGGGCTTGTGCCTTTACCATGTTAGAAAACTTCACAGTATCAACACCGGCCAGGCCACGGGCGTATTTCCAATAGAAATCGTGCGTAGCAGTATCCCTGTCGGTTTGGAAAACGATATTTTTATCGGTACGATTACGGATCTTAGAGATATCCTCGAAACTGTTTACCGATGGCGGGGCAACTTTTGCCGTTACGCCGCTGCCTTTTGGCATGGTGTAAATATCCTTCAAATCTGCTTTACCCACTTTAACCGAATCTAAAGAGATATCAACCGGATCGGTTCCGTAGAACCAGCCTCTCCAGAACCAATCCAGGTCCTCCCCACTGGCATCTTCCATAGTGCGGAACAGGTCGGCAGGTGTTGGGTGTTTAAATGCCCAGCGTTTTGCATATTCTTTAAAGGCATAATCAAACAGCTTACGGCCCATAATGGTTTCGCGCAAGATGTTCAAACCGGTAGCCGGTTTGGTATAAGCATTCGGTCCAAAACGAACGATGTTCTCGGAGTTGCTCATGATAGGCTCCAGCTCATTCTTAGGCAGTTTCATGTAATCAACAATGGTGTACGCTGCGCCTTTTTTGCTTGGGAATTTGTTATCCCAAAGCTCTTCGGCAAGGTATTCTACAAAAGAATTCAAACCCTCGTCCATCCAGCTCCACTGGCGCTCATCGCTATTGATAATCATCGGGTAAAAATTGTGGCCAACCTCGTGGATCACCACTCCTATCATACCGTTTTTTGTACTTTCGCTGTAGGTGCCGTCTTTTTCGGTACGGCCGTAGTTAAAGCAGATCATCGGGTATTCCATACCATTTGATGCCTCAACGCTTTGCGCAACAGGGTAAGTGTAAGGGATACTGAAATCAGAATAAGTTTTAATGGTGTGCGCTACCAGCCTGGTAGAGTACTTGCTGTACAAGTTGTAAGCTTCTTTACCATAATAGCTCATGCACATAATGTTTTTGCCGTTAAGCTTAATGCCCATAGCATCCCAAACAAATTTACGTGAAGACCCCCATGCAAAATCGCGCACGTTATTGGCCTGGAACACCCAGGTTTTTTTGGCGGTTGATGGTGCTTTTTCTGCCTTTTTAGCTTCGGCAAGGGTTACTACCTCCACCGGTACGGTTGAAGCTTTTGCCTTGTTGTAACGGGCAAATTTTTCAGGGCTAAGCACGGCACTGTAGTTTAAACACTCGCCGGTGGAACCGATAACGTGGTCGGCAGGTACGGTCATTTGCACATGGAAGTTACCGAATGTCAGCGCAAACTCGCCCCGGCCAGTAAACTGGTGGTTTTGCCATCCCTGAAAATCGCTGTAAACGCAAAGGCGTGGGTACCACTGTGTCATGGTAAACAGGTAGTTACCGTCTTCGGGGAAGAACTCGTAGCCCCCACGGCCGCCAATAGTCATACGGTCGGTAATTTTGTAGGTCCAGTCTACATTAAAAATAAATTGCTGGCCCGATTTTAAGGGGGTAGGCAATTCCACACGCATCATGGTTTTGTTAACCGTGTAGGCTAATTTTTTACCGGTAGCATCGGTTAGTTTGGTAATTACATCACCCAAGCCATTATCCACATCGCCATTGCGGCCGAGGGTACGGTCGATGTTTTGGGTAGTGGTTTGCTTTGGCATGGTAGAGCTGCTTTGGTAATTAGAGTTGTTCAGCGTGTTGTGCTGGTTCTCATCCAGTTGCAGCCAGATGTAGGTGAGGACATCCGGTGAATTGTTAACGTAGGTAATCGTCTCGCTGCCTATTAGCTTCAGGTTCTTCTCATCAAGTTCGCACTTAATGTTGTAATCGGCACGTTGCTGCCAATATTTTACGCCCGGTGCCCCGCTGGCTGTGCGCTGCTCGTTTGGTGTGGGCAGGATGGTGCCCAGTTGCTCAAACTTGTTACCGTGATTGCTACCGGGGTTATTTTGGATATCCTGTGCAAAGGATGCTCCAACGGTGCCCATCACGAATAAAAATCCTGTAAAGATCCGCTTCATATTCTGTTTTTAGTGATTAATTGTGTTCGTTTTAAATATTAAAAAGGGAGGCGCTCAAAGGCCATTTTCAAGGCCAGTGCAAACACTCCAGAAGATAAAAAAAATATCCAATCCCTGCGCCGCACCTTCAGCAAATTCAGGAACAGCCAGCCAACAATTAGGATGATGGCAACTACCATGATCTGCCCAACTTCCAACCCGATATTAAAGCCGAATAGCC
>CBFGNE010000201.1:0-6643 GCA_965649995.1 uncultured Mucilaginibacter sp. | reverse complement strand
CAGCGGGTAAGGCGAGCCATCAGGCCCAACCTGGTTGCGCAAAATATCGCCGTCGCTCAGTACCACCATTTTGCTTGGCTTACTTTCCGGCAGTACCTCTATCTTTTCGCCCAAACTATCGGGTACCGGCCTGTTGCGGAAATCGGATACAAATTTACCCTCCAGCAGCACCCCGGTGATCTTTTGCGGGCTTTGGAATTCTTTTGGGTCTGGCTCCTGCTGTAGGGCCATCAGCGATATGAGGTGAGGTGTTTTTATCTCTTTATTATAGGGCGAAGTGTTCAACAGCACCGTTTTCTGTACATCTTTAATATCCAAAACATCAATGGTACTAGCAAATTGGCTGGTAATGCCATCCAGGTTTTTTACTATTGGGTGGGTTGATTGCGGTATGTATACCGGGTAAAACAACCAGTTGAGCAATTGTATTTGCGGTGCGCCGCCAACATCGCCGGTAGTGACCGGTATTTGCGATGAATTAATATCGGCTATCAGGTTATAATTAATGCGGATGCCATAGCGGAACAGCTGGTCATCCAGGTTCAGTTCCTTATTAAAGGCTAATGCCTGATTGCCTTTGTCTTTCAGGCTATCCAGTTCGGCGCTCACCTGGTCTATGGCCCAAAGTATGCGGCCGCCGCGCATCAGGTACTGGTCTATCTTGAATTTCTCCAGTTCGGTAAATGCCTTATCAGGCTTGGCTATCACCAGCAACCCAACTTTGCGCAGGCTATCGAAGGGGATGGTTGCCAGATTTATCCGTCCCACCAGGTACCCGTCTGATAGGTTGCGCATTGCATCGTTCAGCTGTAGGTCGGTTAGTTCTTTATGCCCTTCGGTAAAGCCAATCCGCTGTTTGCCGCCAGTGGTTATCTTTTTTATGGCCGATGTAAAAGCGTACTCCAGGTTTTGGATAGAGCTGTTCAGTTTTTCTTCGGGCGTTGTTGCAAGGTTATTCTGATTTTCGAGCAGTTTTACAGGTATGGCCTTATCGCCATAGGTAACCAGCGCAAAAGGGAACATAATTTTGGATTGCACGCCGTCGTCGGTTTTTACGCTCAGGTTTTGTGCTTCTATGCCCTGTGCAGAAAGGTTTTCAAATGCCTGTTTTTGCTGATCTTGCGAGAGGCCTTTTATCGGGTCGATAAACACAAAGGTTAGCTTGCTGTGGCTGTAAGCTTGCAAATCCGTCAGCATATCTTTAGCAGCGGCCTGCAGCCTTTTAATCCCCCCGGGGAAGCCGTCGCCCTGCAGGTAAACAGTAACATTTACCGGGGCAGGCAAGCTATCCAGCACCCTGCGGCTAACCGTAGATATGGTAAAACGCTTCTCTTTTGTAAAATCGAACCGGGTGAAAGCCCAATTAGAAAATACTTGCAAAGCAACCATCAGCCCTATCACCGACAGGAAAGCGGTGCTTACAAACTTTTTTTGCTGCTGCCTGTGCAGCACAAACAAAGTTAGCCAGATAAATACGGCATCGAGCAGGATAAAGTATATCAAATCGCGGGTATCCAGCACGCCGCGGCTTATCGAGTCATAGTGCTCGGTGATGCCCAAAGCTTGGATGCCTATGATTTGCAGCGATAATAAGCCGCTAAGCGAATCGAACCCGCTGTAAAAAAAGAAGCATAGGAAAACTGCAATGGTAAATGCTATCACCTGGTTTTTGCTTACTGATGAAGCAAACAAACCAATGGCCGTAAATGCCGAGCCTAACAAAAACAAACCCATGTACGAGCCGATAACCGCACCGCTGTCGATATTGCCTTGCGGCGCCCCCAATGTATAAACGCTAAAATAATACACCAGGGTAGGCACCAGCGCAAAAAGCACTACCACCACTCCGGCGAAATACTTGCCTAATACTATTTGCAAACTACTTAGCGGGCGGGTAAGCAACAGTTCAAAAGTGCCTTCGCGCCGCTCCTCTGCCAGTGCCCGCATGGTAACGGCCGGCACCAAAAACATAAACAGGTAAGGCGCGGTGCTAAAAAGGCTATCAAGCCCGGCATAGCCATAAGCCAGTATACTGGTATCGGGAAATACCCATAAAAATAAGCCTAAAACCAATAAAAAAACACCAATGGTAACATACGCCACCAATGAACTTAGGTAAGTAGTGATTTCTTTTTTAAAAATAGGGAACACGGCTGCGCTTTGGTTGAAAATATTCGGGGAGCAATTTACGATTTGAATTTCTCATATCGTATAATATACAGCCGGGTATTATAATGCTTTAAAGGGTAATTAAGCAATGCTTACGCTTACAACCATTCTACCCGGTAAGCTAATTTTAGCGTAGTAAATTTTAGGTGGTCGGAATTGCCCCAGTTAAGATAGCCTATCGAAGCATCAAAGGAGCTGGTTTTACTAACTTTAAACGTATAGCCCGCGTGCAGTTGTACAGCAAGTATGGAGCTTTTACGAAAATTTGAAACATAACCACCGCCTATATCGCCTTCAAAATAAAATTTATCCCCTAAGAAGTACCTGGCGCCTACGGTCAACGGTATAAAGCTAGCGGCATTTGTAGGCTGAATTTCTTCTTTATAAACATCTTTATAACTCATCCTGGCATATGCAAGAGTACTGGTTAAGCTCAGATCCTGCGCTATTGGCAATTCATATTTTATAGAGGCTCCATAACCAGCGTTAAAAGGATTGCCCGATGGCAAATAACCCTGAGCACCTATACTGAATGCCTTGTTGTTAGAAAACTTTTCAAAGACAGTTTTCCGCTCCTGGGCTTGCACACAAAAACCAATTAATACCAAAGCAATAGTGAGTAATTTTTTCATCATTTTTATTATTTCTTAAAAACGTTGGAAATATAGCGCCAATTTGCCAATTTTTATATTAAATCTTCAAAAAATAATTGATTTATTGCCAATTTAAACGATACGCCACCCGTATCCCTGTTTGCCGTACACGGCCGCTACCCCAGTTCTCGTACCTTAAACCAACATCAATACCGGTGTGCTTGCCGGTAGGAATAATAAAGCCAGGCGAAAACGAAAAGGCAAATAACTTATTCTTGCTATAGTTGGTTTCTATAGCCGTGCCCAATTCGCCCTCAAGGTAAAAACCTTCGCTTATGTAATATTTCGCACCCGCTTTTAGTGGCAAAAAACCACTGGGGGCTTGTGTTTTGGTATTGCCCAAAAACGAAGATTTATAATAAAAACTGGTAAAACCCGCAGTTGCGGTAAGGCTCACATTGCCAATGATGGGAACTTCTGCCTTACCCGAGCCACCGAAACCAACATTGTATATACTATTGGTAGGGAAAGCGATATCGAGGCCTACGCCGAATGCTTTTTGGGGCTTTGATTGGCCTTGGCTATAGACGGCTATATAGGAGAATAAAAAAATAAGAGGTAGGAGTTTCTTCATTTACGGTATTGCTTTTGGCTTCAATAACGGCAAATTTATAAATATAATATCTCTGACAGGAAGAAATGAACGCAATACCACTGCCGCAAAACGAAAAAGTCCCGGAATTTATCCCGGGACCTTTTCATATCAAGCAATAATTTACTTAGAAACTATAAGCTATACGGGTGGCAAACTGGCTTATAGTGCCGTTTTTAGACCATGCTTCGTAACGTAGGCCGATATCGAAACCACCATCAAAAGTGTAACCGATACCTGGTGCATATGCAAACGCAGTACCGCCACCACTTTGGGTATTTTTAGCAGCGCCAACCTGAGCCTCACCATAAAAACCTTCGCTAAAATAGTTCTTAATACCTACTTTAACCGGGATAAAACCTGCAGAACCGACACCGTTTTTACCGGAAAAACTGGTGTAACCTGCAGAGATATTAAACGAAGTACCGGCGGCGATATTGATATCATATTTTAATGATCCGCCGATGGCCACGCTGTAAAAATCTCCGAAAGAACCGGTAGGTATACCAGCTTCCAGGCCAATACTAAATTTAGATGTTTCGCTGCTTTTTTGGGCTAAGCATGTAGCCACAGAGCTTCCTACAAAAAGGATCGCTAATAGAACTTTTTTCATTTTACGATAAGTGGTTTAAGGGTTTATAATTTTTTAAAACTACTTATTATATCAATAAATCCAAATAAAAAATTTTTTTTATTTTGGTTTTTTATTAGCGGCATATATTTAAAAAAATAAGGGGTTCTGGCATAATTACGGCACCCCTTATTATTAGGTTATTATAGTCTATAAACTAAAGCCTAAACGAACACCTACCTGGCCGATAGTACCGTTTTTAGACCAAGCTTCGTAACGTATGCCGAGATCAACGCCGCTACCAAAATCGTAGCCAATACCCGGCGAGTAAACAAACGCAGTACCACCGCCGCTTTCGGTAGAGAAAGCTGCGCCTAACTGCCCTTCGCCATAAAAACCATTACCAAAAAAGTATTTAAGGCCTGCTTTTACCGGGATAGCACCGTCTGTAGAACCTGCAACGCTTTTGTATTGCGATTTTACCAGGAACGCATTGTAACCAACCGAACCGGTAAGGAAAGTGCTTGCTGCAACGTTGTAATCGTATTTAAGAGAAGCTCCAACAACTGCGTTATATGCATCTTTTGCATGGCCTACCGGTAAACCGCCTTCGAAGCCTATACTCCATTTACTGCCTTCTGATTGCGCGAATGCGCCGATTGATAAACCGCATAAAACGGTTAAAACTAATAGTGCTTTTTTCATGATAATTTTAAATTGTAATAAACATTTAATCCGGCATTGCAGGGTACCATCTGCACTGCCGTTGTCGGTTTTGTAGACGCATGTTAAAACACAAAGTTGCAGGCATTGTGTGCAAAAAAATGAACGGGTGGCTTAAGTAGCTGGTTTTTAGTGGCTTTATTTTATTGTTTTAACCATTGGTTAAGCTAATAAAAATATTCTCCAGAGTTTTATTGCTGTTTGCCTTACGGAGATTTTGTAGGGTGTCGTCCGCAGCAATTTTGCCTCTATTGATGATGATAACACGGTTGCAAACAGCCTCTACCTCCTGCATAATGTGGGTAGAGAGTACAATGGTTTTTGTTTTGCCCAAATCCAGTATTAACTGGCGGATACCGATAAGCTGGTTGGGGTCGAGGCCCGAAGTGGGCTCGTCCAGTATCAGTACCTGCGGGTTGTGCAGTATGGCCTGGGCCAACCCTACGCGTTGGCGGTACCCTTTAGATAGCTGATTTATCTTTTTATGCTGCTCGGGCCCCAAACCTGTTTGCTCCAGCACTTCGGCAATTCGTTTTTGCGGGTTGTGCAATTTGTGAATGCTTGCTACAAAACCAAGGCTTTCCTTTACATACATTTCGGTATACAGCGGGTTGCTCTCGGGCAGGTAACCGATGTTGCGTTTTACTTCGAGAGGATCTTTGCTGATATCAAAACCGCAAACCGTTGCCGTGCCAGCTGTTTGAGGGATAAAGCAGGTGAGCATTTTCATGGTGGTAGATTTGCCCGCTCCGTTTGGACCCAAAAAGCCCAATACGCCCGGCTCTGCGTTAAAAGTAATGCCATCCACCGCTTTCTGCTGCCCGTAAATTTTTGTTAAAGCCTGTACCGAGATACTCATGTAGCAAAAATAGATTTTAGATGGGAGATTTGAGATGTGAGATGGAAGAAAACCTAAAGCTGCGTTAGGGATAGAAGTGGAAACCCCGGAATGGAGTCCCCCACTTCTATCAGTGGGGACGGAATGAGGAGTTGGAACGGATAGCCCGGCCCACAGGGAACGCCATAATTCTTTTAAATTCTAAAGCCTAAACCCTAAGTTTTATCACTAAGTCCGGCACCTCTTAATCAAAGTTTAAATGCAAATCCGAAATCTCACATCCGAAATCCGAAATACTTTTCCCTTTCTGCCTAAATTGTATCTTTGCGCCTATTATGAGCAATTCAACCGACGAACTTTTTAAAAATGTTATATCGCACGCCAAGGAGTATGGCTTTGTTTTTCAATCCAGCGAAATTTATGATGGCTTAAGCGCTGTTTACGACTACGGCCAAAACGGTGCAGAGTTAAAAAACAACATCAAAACCTACTGGTGGAAAGCCATGGTGCAGATGCACGATAACATTGTGGGTATCGATTCGGCCATATTTATGCACCCCACCATCTGGAAAGCAAGCGGCCACGTAGACGGCTTTAGCGACCCGATGATTGATAACAAGGACAGCAATAAGCGTTATCGCGCCGATCAGTTATTGGAAGACCGCATAGCAAAACTTGATGAAGAAGGCAAAACCAGCGAAGCAGAAGAACTGCAGCTGGAGATGGATAACGCTTTAAAAGATGAGGACCTGCCACGTTTAAAAGAGCTGATCATCGAACAAAATATAAAATGCCCTATCAGCAATACTGCCAACTGGACCGATGTACGCCAGTTTAACCTGATGTTTAGCACCCAGGTTGGTGCTATTGCCGATGAATCAGACACCATTTACCTGCGCCCCGAAACTGCGCAGGGTATATTTGTGAACTACCTAAACGTGCAAAAATCGGGCAGGATGAAGATCCCTTTCGGTATTGCGCAAATTGGTAAGGCCTTCCGTAACGAGGTAATTGCCCGCCAGTTCATTATCCGCATGCGCGAGTTTGAACAGATGGAGATGCAATACTTTGTACGCCCCGGCACGCAAAAAGAATGG
>CBFGNE010000200.1:0-6644 GCA_965649995.1 uncultured Mucilaginibacter sp. | reverse complement strand
TTGCCCAAACCCATATCATCTGCCAGGCAGCCGCCAAAGTGGTACTTTTTTAAAAAATGGAACCAATTGTAACCCGCTTTTTGGTATGGGCGCAGGCTGCCCGCAAAGTTTTGCGGCATTGGCACATCTTCGGTTTCTTCGTAGTTGCTCAGCTTTTGCAGTTTGCGGCTCATAGCGGTTTCGGCCATTTCGCCTTCCAGGTCGCTCACCAGGCCAATATGGTGGCGTCGCAATTTAAGGCCGTCGCCCCCTTCAGAGAAATGCAGCAGATTGCTGTATTGCGAAAACCATTGTTCGGGTATCACGGCAATTTCGCCCGAAGGAAGGATGAATTCTTTTTTATGGTTGAGGATATGGTTCTTAAGTTGTATGAACGGGATACGGTACGGACCGAAAAACACCACGGCGTTGATATCGAACCAGTCGTTATTCTCGGAGATCTCCAGGTCTATTTTGGTAGTGCCGAATACATAGCGTTTTTGCCCGTCGGGTTGCTCCAGTTCAAACCCTTTTTCAATCAGCTCATCATGATGTTGGTTCAGCCATTCGAATACCGGGAAGCACCTGTCGGTATCGTCCTCGCCATGGGCAACTTCCAAATGCTGAAAAAGCGATGCTGTGTTGATTTTTAAGCCCAGGGCCTCCAGTTGCGCCAGTTTGCCTTTTTCCCAGGTAACCGAGCGTTTGATGCGGTGAAACAGGTAATCGTCGCCGGTACGCTCCATCCTAACCGAAACATGCCTGCCATCCCCGTACGGGAAAATATAACCTGCATATTTAAAATACAACTGCAGTTGAGAGGTGCCGCCTTCTACGTAAATGGGTTTTAAAAAAGCGGTAGCGTCGTACTTTTCGGTATTAATGGTGAAACCTTCGGCGTAAACGTTGTGCTTCTCTATCAGCGGGGCAACAAATTTTTCGAAATAGGATTGTTCCGACGATTTTGGGATAGAGATAAAGCGTTTATTTAAAAAAGGCTGCAGTTTTTTACCTTCTATCTCCTTATCGAAATAATACAAGGTATCATCCAGCAACATCCAGGCGGGGTGGTTGCAAATGACCTCGGCATCCTTAAACATAAATTCGATGCGCAAGCCCTGGTATTTAATGGTAGGGAAGTAGCGGATCTCCTCCTCGTTTCGGCGGAAATGGAACAGTACCGAAGCCGGTTCATCTGCAATATGCACTTTGCGCCCTGCAGGATAGCCTTCTTTGCTCATCAGGTACAGTTGCTTATTGGTGCTGCCCAATAGGCTTAATGCCTCTACTATTTTCTTTTCAATTTTTGGGCGGATAACGTCAAAGATCTGGTCGTTAAAGATCTTGGCAAAGTATTCGAACGGGCGGATAGGTTTCTTATAGAACCTTTTAATGATGTTGCCCTGCTCCATATCCTCCAGTATTTTAATGAGCTTGCGGTCGGTATCATCAATACAATGTACAAACTCAACCGCAGTATTACTGAAAATGCGCTGGTGGGTAAAAGAAAATTCTCCGTTGGGGTTGAGCTGCACAATGTGCGGCTCTATCACGTACGACAGGAAATCGTGCCGGGCAATGGCATAAATTATTTGGCAAGGTTTGCTGCTGTCTACGCGTAACATCAATTTCAGGTAAAAAATTAATGAAAGCTACATCAACAAAAAATTCAAACGTAAAGAGAATTTAGGGGAAGTGAAAGGATTTTTTGCAATAATTATTAACAGGCTAATTTTTAAGCTCCATAACTGTGGGTGGCTCTTCTATTTTAGGAATATAGCTGCAACGTGATTCCGTAATCTTTATTTGCTTTGATAGCGGCGGATTTGTTATAGCCTTTCCTTTATAAGCTATTTTAGAGGGCATAATGTCAATCTCTCCAAGTACATCGTTAAGGGCTGGAATTAAAAATGGCGTTACCAAAATAAAGCTATCGGTTTTGTTCCTGGTATCGGTATAACTCACGTACTCTAAATCGCCGCCAAAATGGTGGCCTGGCTTCAGTTTATCGGTAAGCATGTAGCCGGTTAGTGGCTTAGTACCGTTAAAGAATTTATTTAGTTTGTTTATAGTGGTGTCTTGTAGCTGATAAGTAGTGTCGGCTATGCCATTATACCAAACTGACCGGTAGTGTACTACACCCTGGGAGTTTACCTCAACAATGTTCTTTATTACGGCTTTGTTTTGAGAGTTGGTTTCATAAATAACATCAGTAATGGCACTAAATAACGGCTTTACCTTTTGAGCGTTGGCAACAGAACAGAATAGGGTGAAAGCAAAAAAGAAAGAAAATTGTGCGCGCATAGATTAGTTTATAGCACTAAAGATAAACTAAATTTCTATTTCCCCCTCAAACACCAACTCCGCAGGCCCCTCTAAAAAGATATTGCTGAATTTTTCGCCATCGTTATCAAAACGGATATTAAGGTTGCCGCCCAGTACTTTTATAGGTGTATTAATGGTGCCAAATTGCCCGTTGTGTTTGGCCATGGCCAATGCAACAGCAGTAACACCGGTGCCGCAGGCATAGGTTTCGTTTTCTACCCCCCGTTCGAAGGTGCGTACAAAATAGCCGTCGCCCTCTTTTTGGGTAAAGTTTACATTAATGCCGTCGGCTTTGTAAGTGGGGTTATTGCGGATAGCGTACCCCTCGTTATATACATCTTTTACCTCGAGGTTCGATGCGAGTTTTACATAGTGGGGCGAGCCTGTGTTTAGCACATAAGCGTCGCCATCTTTAGTAATATCGGCCACATCTATCATTTGCAGGCTCACCCAATTGCCATCTTCTGAAATTTTGGCATAATGCGGACCGTCTGTTGCGAGAAATTTTGTCACATCGTTAATGATACCGAGATGTTTGGCAAAGGATACTATACAACGGCCGCCATTTCCGCACATGCTACCTTCGTTACCGTCGGCATTATAGTACACCATTTTAAAATCGTAACCTGTTAGGTTTTCCAGCAGCATCAATCCATCGCCGCCGATGCCGAAGCGGCGGTCGCATAATTTGGCAACAGTTTCCTTATTTAATTGATTTACAACACCTTCCCGGTTGTCAATCAAAATAAAATCGTTTCCTGCCCCCTGGTATTTATAAAACTTTATATTCACTTAAAAAATATTAATTATTGGCTTCTGCTTTGATAAGAAAACATGCGTAACAAATGTTTGTGCATGTTAATTTTAATTTAACAATTTTTAACAAAATTGCACATAACTTATCATTGTTTATATCGTCTATATGGTATTAAATTTGACTACCGGTATATAACCGTAAACATAAAAGAGAATTGAATAAATATGAAAAAGTTTGGTTTAACACTATTAACCGCCTTTGCGGGCGGTGCTTTAGCCTTAGGCGTATACAAGTTTGCCGAAAACAAATACGACCAGGGCATGAGTTTCGAAGACAAGCAAAAGGTTTATTTTGCCAGCAACCGTTCTAATGCACCCATGGTATCATCGGCCGGCGCTGCGGATTTTACCCAGGCCGCCGCGGAGGTTACTCCGGCGGTAGTTTATATCCGTACTACTTACGCTGCAAAAAGCAGCGGCAATCAGGATCAGTTTGAGCAAATGTTTGGGCAAATGTTTGGCCAGCGTATGCGCCCGCAGGGGCCGCAAATGGCATCAGGCTCGGGTGTAATTATCTCTCCTGACGGCTACATTGTTACCAACAACCACGTGGTAGCAAAAGCTGAGAAAATCACCATCGTTACTAACGATCACCGCCAGTTTGAGGCAAAGGTGATAGGTACCGACCCTAACACCGACCTTGCCCTGATTAAAATTAACGCAACCAACCTGCCAATTGTAAAATTGGGCAACTCGGATGCTGTGCGCGTTGGCGAATGGGTATTAGCAGTTGGTAACCCTTTTAAATTAACATCAACGGTTACTGCGGGTATTGTGAGTGCTAAAGGCCGTAGCATAAACATCATTGGTAAAGATGATGATGAGGACCAGGATCAAAATCCTTTTGGCCCGGTTACCCAGCAAACACCAACTTTGCGTAAAGGTATCGAGTCGTTTATACAAACGGATGCTGCTATTAATCCTGGCAACAGTGGTGGCGCATTGGTAAATACTGCCGGCGAACTGATCGGTATTAACGCCGCTATTGCTTCGCACACAGGTTCTTACGAGGGTTACGGCTTTGCTATTCCGGTGAATTTGGCTAAGAAGGTTTTGAATGATATCAAAAAATTCGGTTCGGTTAAACGTGGTTACATCGGTATCAGCTTTGCCGACCTGAGCGATCCTGAAGCTGCACAAGGCTTAAAAACAGACAAAACTAACGGGCTGTATGTGAACTCTTTAGTTGAAGGCGGTGGTGCCGAGAAAGCAGGTATCCAACCCGGCGATATCATCACCAAGGTAGAAGGCAACACTGTTTACGAATCATCTGACCTGCAGGAGCGCGTAGCACGTTTACAACCCGGCGACAACATCAAGATCACCGTTTTACGTAACGGTACCGAAAAGAACTTTGATGTTACGCTTAAAGCAGAAGCACCTGCCGCTAAAACAGCAGCGCTTTCTAAATCGGCAGCAGAGTTGTTTAACAAATTGGGTGCAAGCTTCCAGCCGTTAACTCAGGCACAAAAAACCAAGTTCCATGTGAACTCTGGTGTGCTGGTGACCCAGGTACGTGCAGGCGGTATATTTGATGATACTGAGATCCCTGTGGGTTCGGTTATTACCTCTATAAACAAGCAGCCTATAAACAGCGTTGACGACATGGATAACGTGATAACCAACCTGAAGAACGGCAGGCTGATCATCACCGGGTACTACCCTAACGGTGGCAGCTTCAGCAACGTGTTCGAGATACAATAATTTGAAAGTTTAAGTGATTATAAATTTGGGGAGCCCGGCGATGAGCCGGGTTTTTCTTTTTATTAAAACAAGTACTTTAGTGAGATTAAAACCTTAAAAAACCGTTAAAAATCTTTAAAAATCTGTGGTTTTCTAACAAAAAAAGGTGGTTTTCATTTCCTGAAGATTATTATGTTATTGGAGGCAAATTCGCCACGCGCCGCTCACCATTTTCCACTCACCAAACCAATCCTTATCTTTGCTACTGTTATGACGATGAGTGCGGGCACCCCTTTTAATTTTTTAGATCAGGATTTTTTATTGCTGCCGCAGAAAGCCATTTACTGGAAACAGGAGAAGGCATTGATTGCAGCCGATGTGCACTTAGGTAAGGTGGGGCATTTCCGCAAGGCGGGTATCGCCATCCCGAGGGATATGGAGCAGGATGACCTGGCGATGCTATCCGACCTGATTGCCGAGCACCGCCCCGAAAAGATCATCTTCCTGGGCGACCTCTTCCACAGCGACCTGAATGCCGACTGGGACTGGTTTGTAATGTGGCGTAAGCAATTCCCTAAACTGCAAATTGTACTGGTAAAGGGCAACCACGATATCATCCACGATAAGCATTACCTCGCACTGGATATTGTACTGACGGAAGAGCTAAGCGTTGGCCCCTTCCTGATGCTGCACCACCCGCTCGCCGACCCCACGGTTAGAGCCGAAGGCGGTTATGTCTTATGCGGGCATATACACCCCGGTGTTAGCCTGGTAGGGCGTGGCAGGCAAAGCATTACCCTGCCCTGTTTTGCCTTCGGGAAAAACCAGGCCATACTGCCATCCTTTGGCAAGTTTACCGGCAAGGTTGCCATCCGCAGTTTGAAGAATGATAATATTTTCGGCGTGCTGAAAGATAAGGTGATAGCGATAAATTAGTGAGTGGCTTGTGTTTCGGCACAAACAGCCACTATTTTAACCACTCACTGCTCACCATTCAATACTTACTTTTTGTGCAGGTATTCATGCACCTCTGTATCTATCTCGTTAAAAGGAACGTTCGATTTTATCATCTTCCAGTCTTTATCAACCAAAAAGAACATAGGCAGGGTTTTTATCTCCCATTTGGCTACGTTTGGCGATTGGTCGCCTTTGCCATCGTTTAGCTGTTGCCATGGCTTATTGTCTTTTTTGATGGCGTTTAACCAGACATCGGTTTTATCATCAATAGCCACAGTAACTACTCCGAGTTTTTTCTCATCGGCAGGGGTTAAAATAATGCCTTTTACCAGTTGCTGATGCATAAGCTGGCTCACCTCGTTGCTCGGTTTCCAAAACTCAACCAAAATAACTTGTTTGTTTATGGCCGATTTATTGAATGGTTTGCCATCGGGCGTATTGCCGGCAATATCCGGTGCTGCCGCGCCGGCAAACTGGCTAAGCAGGGGCGTAAGCTTATTGCTTATCTTTAAGCCATCATCGCTCATCTTCACCTCATCCGGGAATTTTTGGAAAATCTCGTTATAAGCCACCGGGTTTTCGGGGTAGTATTGCTGCGCCATCAGGTGGGCGCCAATTTTTGATTTTGGGTATTTTTCGGTGTACTCTTTAAGTATGGCCAAATCCATATCCCTGCGCTTTTTTTGCAACGCGCGGGTGCGGGTGTACATCTCGGCCCGGGCGGATTTTGACATAGCCGCAACTTCCTTCGTTTCCAGGTAACGTATGGCGGCACCTATCTGTTTATCTAAAGCCGCCGCTTTTTTATGGGCAAGCGTATAATAATCTGTTAATTCTTTTTGTGTTGCCGAGTTGGTAGTGATCACCGGGTAAGCATCAGGGTC
>CBFGNE010000199.1:0-6646 GCA_965649995.1 uncultured Mucilaginibacter sp. | reverse complement strand
TACCTGTAACGGTAACTACACTCATTTCCGTGCCCATGGCAGAACCAACGGCACTCGCCGCCTTTGAATCTGCCGCAACTATAAGTGTACAAACAACACTTATAACTATAGACAGCAGCATCTGCGATGCTTTAATCTTTTTTTTCATAATTTTAGGTTTAATTGATTGGTTACTTCTTAATTTAAATTCTTCCTCAAAAATTGGTAAATGCGAAAGAGTTCGTTTTGGTGGCATCTTGAATGCCTTTTTTGATTTTAATGTAGTTTTTTCTTCATGTTTATGTAGGGGTTTAGTTTAAAGTTGGTTTAGTGCACATTTTAGTATATTTATAAAAAACAGTTTAACAACAACACGCCCACGAGGCCGATTACCGATACAAGGCTCTCCATAACCGTCCATGAGCGCAACGTTTCTTTTACTGATAGCCCAAAATATTCTTTGCAGAGCCAAAACGCAGTATCGTTTACATGCGATCCAAATAAGCTTCCTGCTCCAATAGCAAGCACCAGTAAATTAGTGTCGAGCCCCGCATGGTGTGCAATTGGAAACAGAACACCTGCTGCAGTTACGCCCGCAACAGTAGCCGAGCCAAGGCAAAGGCGTAAGCAGGCTGTTGCCAGCCAGGCAAGCAACAAAGGCGGCATTGCACTTTGTACCAACATAACAGCGAGTGCATCGCTTAAGCGGCTATCAACAAAAATTTGCTTTAATGCCCCTGCGCTGCCAATAATGAGTAATACCATTGCTATATCTTTTACGGCGCATACGTACCCATCCATTATTTTAGCCAAGGGACGGCCTTTTCGTAGCCCAAGGGTATAAGTGCTGATAATTACGGTGAGCAGCATGGCAATAATTGGTTCGCCAAGCCATTGCGCTACGGCTTTCATCACCGGTGCTGGTCCAAAAAGCACAGGCAGTAAATATGCCAGGCAAATAAGGATTACAGGCAAAAGAGAGGATAAGATGCTATTAACAATACCTGGTAATTCGTCATCGGGCAGCGCGGCCGCGCTGTTGGCAAACTGCAATCCGTTTGGCCCTATTTTTTTTAGGGTATTTGCGAATATTGGCCCGGCGATAAGTATAGCGGGGATAGCAATTACCAGCCCATAGCCAAATGTTTTTATAATATCAGCATGAAAAACACTAATAAGGGTCATTGGTGATGGATGTGGTGGTAAAAAACCATGCATTACAGATAAAGCAGTAAGCATTGGCATACCCACATATAGCAAGGGCAAGCGGTAGCTTGAAGCGACCGAAAAAATTATGGGTACCAACAATATAAAACCAACATTGTAGTATAACGGAATACCTACAATAAAGCCGGTTAGTGCCATTGCATAGGTTACGTATTTAGCACCAAACAGGCCGTGCATAAAATGGGCAATACGCTGGGCGGCACCACTTTCGGCAACCAGCTTACCCAGCATGGCGCCTAACACAATAATGATTGCCACAGACCCTAATGTATCGCCCAGCCCTTTATTTACCGAAGCTATAACAGTTGTGAAAGGCATACCAAACAGGCAGCCGGCCAAAATTGCCACGATAACAAAAGCAAGGAACGCATTCACCTTTGCCCAGGTTATAAGCGTTACCAGCAGCAGAATACAGAAGACAAGTACAAATACCATCATTGTTAATCAGCTATATCTTGTTAATGAGAGTCACGTGTTACTACGGATCCGGAGTTTCCGACAAGAAAATCAAGGTCGGCACCTTTATCCGCCTGCTGCACATGCCGCTGATACATCGATACATACCCCCTATCAGTATGGTAAGCTGGCTTTTTCCACAATAGCCTCCTTTTGTCCAGCTCAGCATCATCAACCAGCAAGTCAATTCTTCGTCCCGGTACATCCAGGCGTATCATATCCCCGTTTTCTACCAGCGCCAGGTTACCGCCGATGGCCGACTCCGGTGATACGTGCAACACAACTGTACCGTAAGCAGTACCGCTCATGCGCCCGTCAGATATCCTTACCATATCAGTAATTCCTTTATCTAAAAGCTTTTTAGGCAACACCATATTGCCAACCTCGGGCATTCCCGGGTAACCTACCGGCCCAACGCTTTTCAATACCATTACACAGGTTTCATCTATATCCAACTCTGGTTCATCCACCCTGGCGTGGTAATCTTCAATGGTTTCAAAAACCACCGCACGGCCTGTATGCTGCATTAGCGCCGGCGTTGCTGCGGAGGGTTTAATAACCGCACCGTTAATGGCCAGGTTTCCTTTTAAAACCGCAATGCCCGCTTCAGGGATAATTGGGTTATTATAGTTTGCTATAACCTCATTATTGTAGCAAATGCCGCCTTCATTTATATTTTCGGCATGCGATTTACCTGTTACCGTAATGGCGCTCATATCTAACTCATTACTCAGCTCTTTTAAAATCACAGGCAAACCGCCTGCATAATAAAAATCCTCCATCAGGAATTTGCCTGAAGGCATGAGGTTAAGCAACAACGGAATTTTACTGCCCAGTCTATCGAAGTCGTCGATATTCAAGTCGACGCCAACACGCCCGGCAATTGCAGTAAGATGTATAATAAAATTAGTGGAGCCGCCGATCGCTGCATTTACTTTAATTGCATTTTCGAAAGCTGAGCGGGTTAGTATTTTTGATATCGTAAGCCCTTCTTTTACCATTTCGACAATCCGCCTGCCGGATAATTGCGCCAGCACCTTTTTCCGTGAATCAACGGCCGGAGTAGCTGCTGATTCGGACAAGCACATCCCCAGCGACTCCACCATACAGGCCATGGTAGACGCGGTACCCATCGTCATGCAATGCCCCGCGCTTCTCGACATGCAGCTTTCCGCTGCAAGGTAATCGTCGTTAGATATTTTGCCTGTTTTAAGGTCATCTGTTAATTTCCAAACTGCTGTACCTGATCCTATATCCGTTCCGCGGAATTTTCCGTTTAGCATTGGCCCGCCGGGGACCACAATAGTTGGCAAACCAACACTGGCAGCACCCATCATGGTAGATGGCGTAGTTTTGTCGCAACCCGTAAGCAGTACTACTCCATCGATAGGATTACCCCGTATCGATTCCTCGGCATCCATACTTGCGAGATTTCTAAAAAGCATGGCGGTTGGTTTTAATAAAGTTTCCCCTAATGACATTATGGGGAACTCGACCGGAAAACCACCGGCCTCATACACCCCGCGCTTAACAGACTCGGCCAAGTCGCGTAAATGCGCGTTACAAGGCGTTAATTCCGACCATGTATTGCAGATACCGATAACTGGCCTTCCGTCGAAAAGATCGGCAGGCATGCCCTGGTTTTTCATCCAGCTACGGTATAAAAAGCCCATTTTACCCGACTTACCAAACCAATCCGAACTTCTGAATTGTGACATTGTTTATCTTTTTATAATTTATAGTGAAGCATTGGTGAAATTGCCGTTTACGTAACGCCATATCGCCAACGAATTATTGTCTTTTAACTCCTCTGGGAGCAAGCCCTGGGGCATACCCTGGTAGCACACAGGCCTGGTAAAACGGCAAATTGCCCCCGTGCCAACAGATGTACTGCGCGCATCGGTAGTAGCCGGATACGGACCACCATGCACCATGGGAGCAACTACCTCAACACCTGTTGGGTAACCATTTATAATAAGCCGGCCAACTTTGGTTTCCAATATGTCCAGCAGAGATTTATACGCCGGAAGCTCATCTTCCGTACCGTGCACAGTAGCTGTAAGGTGGCCACTTAAACCTTCGGCAAAAGCCATCATCTCTGTTTTAGAACTGGCAGTAACAACAATTGCAGACGGGCCAAACAATTCTTCTTCAAGTTGGGGGTTTCTGCTAAAATCTTTCCAGCTTGCTTTGAAGATCACGGGTGACTGCAGTTGCGGATTATTTGTGGCATCCCTTCTTGCGAGGACTTGCAATCCGCTAATAACACTTCTTTCCGTCACACCCGCCCGATATGCGTCGGCTATTGCCGGCGTTAACATTACCCCATCCGGGGCAGCATTTATGTTATCTACCAATTGCTGGTGGAATGTTTCTTCGTTGTTGCTTGATTCGTGTATCAACAAACCAGGGTTTGTGCAAAACTGCCCCACCCCAAGAGTAAGCGCATTTACATAACCGGCGGCTATTGCCTCTTGCCGCTCTTTTAATGCTTGCGGCAATATAAAAACTGGGTTAGAGCTTCCCATTTCGGCAAAAACCGGTATAGGTTCGGGCCTCGCAGCGGCTGCGTTGTATATTAACTTGCCTACCCGGAAGGAGCCTGTAAAAGCTATTGCCTTAATTCCGGGGCTATTTGTAAGTACAACGCCCACCTCTGGTTTATCGCCCTGAAGAAGGGAGAAACACCCAAACGGCATATCACTAGCAACAGATGCGGCAATTATAGCCTTGGCCACCATTTCGCAAGTGGCCGGATGGCCCGGATGGGCTTTAAACACCACAGGGCAGCCCGCGGCTATCGCGCTTATTGTATCTCCTCCGGCAGCTGAAAAAGCGAGCGGGAAATTACTGGCGCCAAATACGGCTATCGGCCCAATTGACCGTTGCATTGACCTGATATCGGGCCTTGGTGCCGGCTTACGCTCCAGATCGCCCGTATCTATTTTTGCATCTGCCCAATTGCCTTCCCTCAACAACTTGGCGAACAGCTTGGCTTGGTTTATAGTGCGAGCCAGTTCACCCTCTATCCGCAAAGGGGTTAATGCAGTTTCCAGGCATGCCATTTCAACAATCTGCGGGGCTGCTTTCTCCAACTCCAGCGCAATTGTGTCCAAAAAGAGCGCTTTTTCTGCCCCTGTTTTGTTCCTGGTTATTTTGAAATCTCTTTGGGCTACGGCAACAGCCATCTTGATGTCTTCTTCCGAAGCATTGAAAAAGCGAAAACCAAGCCTTTCGCCTGAGGCGCGGTTAACTGCATAAAAATATTCGGTGCCCGAAGCAATGCCTTGGCCGTCTATCAATTGCTTGCCTTCAAAGTTCGTCATCATTATTTCCCCACCTGGTTTGTAAGCGTGCCTATATTGCTAATAGTAATATTGATCACATCGCCATAATTAAGCGTGAACGAGTCCGGCGGCACAATGCCTGTACCTGTCATAAGATATGCACCGGTAGGGAACGACATTTCCATGAACAGGTATTTTGCAAGTTCCTGGTGCGTACGTTTCATACGGCTGATAAATATTTCCTCAGCAAACATTTGTTCCTCGCCCCTCAAAATCTCCAATTGTATCTTTGTATCTTGAGAAATCGGCGCGTCAGGTACATAAAGGCAAGGGCCAACAGCCGCTGCGCCATCGTATGATTTTGCCTGTGGCAGGTACAGTGGGTTTTCACCTTCAATATCCCTTGATGACATATCGTTACCAATCATGTACCCCTCAATAGTACCTGCGCTACAAATAAAAAGCACCAGCTCCGGCTCCGGAACGTTCCATTTTGAGTCTTTCCGGATACGTACAGTTCCGCCCGTACCAACTGCACGGTGCGCCGGAGATTTAAAAAATAATTCGGGGCGTTCGGCGCTGTAAACCTTCGCGTAAAAATCACCGCCGCCTGCATCTTTGGATTCCTCCATACGGGCATCCATACTGCGCAGATAGGTTACGCCTGATGCCCATATCTCTTGATTGGCAATAGGTGCGCCTGGTTTTTCAATCTCGACCGATAATTCAGGGTTGGCAGGTAGGTTTTGAATATCCTTCAGCACCGCAATATTGAGCCCTTCCCGGTTTATAAAACCATCCCAATTCCATTCGGGAGAGCTGTAAAGCAAGCCTGAGTGTTTTACAATAACTTTATCGTTCGTTTTAAAAATGTGCATAGCTATTTATTAAGTGCCGCGTTTGTTACGGCGCTAATTATTTGGTCAAAAAAAAGCGTTAGTCTCGGTTACGTTGGTTACATTACAAAGAATGTTAAATCAAATTGCTTTGTCTTCTAAAAACCCACAGCGATGGTTTTTACACAAAGAATTGCCTATGGTAACGTTCCGTTCGTTTCGTTAACAGCATTTAGCGCATTTACCTCATCACTATCTGTTATTGGTTTTTTATGCCAGTAAGACGCCAATAAAGAGCCGGTTATATTCATCAATGTGGAAAAGATAACAGGGGCAAGCCCAAGTGTGCCAATTTTCCCCATACCTTTTGCCAACCCTGCCGCCATACCACCATTTTGCATCCCAACTTCTATGGCAATGGTCCGGCAGTCGCGTTCTTCCATTCCAAACAATCTTGCCGACCAAAAACCAAGCAAATAGCCACCAATATTGTGCAACAGTACTAACACGGCCAGCAACAGCCCAACTTTTAGCAAGCTATCCCGGCCTGCTGCAGTTATGATAATAATGATGCAGATAATGCCGCCCATAGATATCAACGGCATCATTTTTTTGAGCCACCCTGCACGCCCCTTAGCAACTGATGAAAAAAGGAGCCCCAGGGCTATTGGTATCATTACCATTTTAAAAATATCAGCAACCATAAGCCAGGGGTTTATTTTAATGAGCGGGCCGGCAAGTAAATTCATCAAAAAAGGTGTCACAACGGGCGACAGCAATGTGGAAATACTGGTTATAGTAACCGAAAGAGCAAGGTTTGCCTTAGCCAAATAGGATACTACATTAGATGCCATGCCATTG
>CBFGNE010000198.1:0-6650 GCA_965649995.1 uncultured Mucilaginibacter sp. | reverse complement strand
TGATGGATACTACCGCTCGCACTATGGTATTGACAATGCCGAGGGAAACACCTTTAGTACCAACTTTATCAAATTCCGCGAGGCACGGTTTGATTATACCCTGAATCCGGGCTTTGTGAAACGGTTGGGCTTGCAGCGCGCATCAGTAGGTGTATACGGCCGCGATCTGGTTATCTGGAGCAACTGGCCGGTATTCGATCCGGAATTTGGAACGCTTGCGGGTAACGACATTGTACAGGGATTTGAGATAGCGCAGTTCCCGTCTACCCGAACCTTTGGCGTTAACATCATTATTGGCCTATAATATTATCAATTATGAAAAGGAATATATATCAACTCATACCCTTAATTATACTGCTTGCCATCACGATGGCATCGTGTAAAAAGGGCTTTATCGACCTGAATACCGACCCCAACGGCACACCCAACGCCCTGCCGCAGCAACTGCTTGCCCCGGCGCTTGTGAATACCGTAAGCATTAACATGCTGCGCGCCCGCAACTTTAATAACGAGCTGATGCAGGTAACGGTAGATCCCGGCGACTCGGAAGGCAAGGTTTTTAGATACGATGTAAAGCGCACCTGGGCAGATAACACCTGGAACGGCTGGTACACCCAGCTTACTAACTTTAAGGATATCTACAACGTCGCCAGCCAGCCGCTTACTTATAATAAAACGTATATGGGAATCTCGCTTATCTGCCAGTCGTGGGTCTATTCCATATTGACCGATACCTACGGCGATGTGCCATACTTTGATTCGAATAAAGGCAAGGATGGCAACTTTACCCCTGCGTTTGACAAGCAGAAAGATATTTACCTGGATATTTTCAAAAAGCTGGAGCAAGCAGATACCCTGCTGAACGGCGCGGCCAACGTAAATGGCGGCAGCGACCCGGTTTACAACGGCAACGCTTCCAAATGGCGCAAGTTTGGTAACACCCTGTACCTGCGCTTATTGCTCCGTGTATCGGGCAAGGCAGAAGCAAGTGCAAATGTGATTGCTAAAATTAAGGAGATAGTAGATACCAACCCCACGCTGTACCCGCTGATGGCCGGTAACGAAGACGCCGCAGTATTGCGCTGGAACGGCGTAGGTGCCTTAACATCCCCCTTTATTGGCGGCGTGCGCGAGCAGGACTGGCGCCAACCCAGCATCGGTGAGTTCTTCATCAACAACCTTAACCGTTGGGCGGATCCAAGGCTTACAGCTAATCGCTGGTCGATAGCTACTTACCAGGGCGGTTACGTGGGTGCGCCAAGCGGCTACGCACCGGGCGAAGGGGTGGACCATAAATCTTACTTCCTGTCTACCACATCAACCACCACCCTGATGAACGACCCGCTGATGGGCAACATTATGAACTACAGCGAGCTGCAATTCATTTTGGCGGAGGCGGCCGCAAAGGGCTGGATATCGGGCTCGGCAGAGGCGTATTACAAAGCTGGCGTACAAAACGGCATCACCTTTTGGATCCCAACATTTGCCACCCCGATAGATACCTATTTAGCCACCGGCGATATAGCCTGGAATGCAGCGGGCAGCCTGGATGATAAGATGGAACAGATCCACCTGCAAAAATACTACTCCATGTTCTGGACAGATTTTGAGCAGTGGTTTGAGTACCGCCGCACCGGGCACCCTGTTTTACCAAAGGGCAACGGTTTGCGCAATAATGGCATAATGCCTGCAAGGTTAACCTACCCGGTGTACGTGCAAAGCGCCAACCCCACCAATTATACTACAGCCGTGGCAGCGCAGGGGGCAGATGAAATATCCACCAATGTGTGGTGGCAAAAACCATAATTGTACCAAACCTTCAGAAAGATACAAACGATGAAAAAGATATATTTATACCTGGCAGCACTTGGCATTATGGCCGTAGCCGGCTGTAAAAAACACGATTATGCCGAAGGCACGCTTAGCCCCATTATAGCGGTGGTAGATGTGAAGGCGCTGTATAAAGGTGCCGACGTAACCCTTACTACCGATAACATGAGCGGTGCAAAGGAGATCGTAGGCGTGGTAATTTCCAACGCAGCAAGCGGCAACAGCCCGGCAGGCATTTTGGTGGTGCAAAACAACCGCCGCAATGCCATCCGCGGTATTGCCATTGATATTGGAGCAGCGGCATCAAACTACGTTCCCGGCGATTCGGTAATGGTACAGGTAACCGGCGCTAAGTTAACAAAGGTAAACGGCAGCATGCGCCTTACCGGGCTTACAGAAGCAGCTGTAACCAAAATTGCTGCCAACCATGCGGTAATTGTGCAGGCGGTGCCCTCGGGGCGGCTTATCGCCTCACCGGATGTTTACGAAAGTACCTTGGTAACAATCAGTTCGGCTATTGTTGAGCCTGAACCGCAGCCCGGAGATTCCTACGCCGGCGATAAAACCATTAACGATGGCTTTGGCAGGGTAGTGCTGCATACCGAGGCTACGGCAGGTTTTGCAAACTCGACCTTACCGTTCAGCGCAAATTTCACAGGGATTCCGATTATATTCGCAACTGCCGCAGGTACTACCATACAGGTATGGCCGCGCACGCTGGATGATATGTTTGCGTTAGCGGTTATCAAACCATCGTCCATTATTATTGCCGGTTACCTTACCGACCCAACTGGGGGCGATGCCAACCAGGAGTACATCCAGTTGATGGCTACGCGCGATATCGATTTCGCGGTGACCAACTTCGCCATTGTTACCTGTAACAACGCAGGCACCAACCCGGCACCGGCAACAGGATGGGCTATTGGCGGGGTGCGCAGTTACAAAATAAACCTAACATCGGGCACGGTGAGGAAGGGGCAATTCTTCTACGTAGGCGGCAACAAAAACATTTGGGGCCTGGGCTCAACAGATATCAGCGCAGCCAACTGGATAAGCAGTACGCAATACTCCACCGTAAACGGTGCCGACTTTGGTACAGCCACCGCAAACCTGCTGGCCAACAGCGGCAACGTGGCCGGCATATCTGT
Organism: uncultured Mucilaginibacter sp.; assembly: GCA_965649995.1. Taxonomy (GTDB): domain Bacteria; phylum Bacteroidota; class Bacteroidia; order Sphingobacteriales; family Sphingobacteriaceae; genus Mucilaginibacter. The sequence goes on along the minus strand of CBFGNE010000198.1, from coordinate 3,672 downwards.
ATTTGCCGGTACAACGGTAGATGCCGGCAGCATACCGCTTGATGTGATAATGTATGGTGGTAACGGTACCGTTTATTCGCCCGGGCCACCAGAGATCGGTTACCGTATTACCAACACCGATTACTATAGCACCATAAACCCCGTAACGCGCGAAAACCAGGCATTTTATGGAGGCGGTACTAATAAATCTAAATTAACCTTACCCGCCACGGGCAACTTTAGTGCATTGGGTGGCGTTTACGATGCCGTTACCGGTCGGTGGATAACCGGGCGTACCGTAACCAGCATCCCGTTAACCTTAGCATCGCCCTTAAGTACGATAGAAACAGGAACGGGCTTCACAACCGTCCAGAATTAATTACCTGCAAGCCGGTGTTGAAAATACCGGCTTGCTTTTTATGCAAAACATGAACAGAAGGAATTTTATACAAAGCGTTGGGCTTTTAACCGGGAGCGCCTTTATAGCACTTAAAGCAAATGCGCTCTCACCGCTTGGCACCGTAGAAACTATTACCGGCAAAGTTACCGACGGGAAAAAAGGCCTGGCAAACGTGGCCATTTCTGATGGGTATTCGGTAGTATTGACCGATGCTAAAGGGAAGTACTCGCTAACGTCGAATACGAAGGCAGGCTGCATTTTTATGAGTACGCCAGCAGGCTACGAATTTAAAACCGATTATAATGTTGCCCGCCAGTACGAAAATATCGGTAACAAAAACAGTTTCGATTTTAAGTTGCAACCGCTGAAACGGAATGATGACAACCACCATTTCATAATCTGGGCAGACCCGCAGGTGAAAAACAAAAAGGATGTACAACAGATGATGGATACCTCTGTCCCTGATACCATTGAAACTATAAAATCATTGGGTAAAGATGCGTTGGTACACGGCATTTGTGTTGGTGATATTGTTTGGGATAACCACGAATTGTTCCCCGATTACAATGCCGCGGTGGCAAAATGGGCATCCCGTTCTTCCAGGCGCTTGGCAACCACGATATGGATTATCGCATGGGAGGGGACGAAACCTCCGACGTTACCTTTAAAAAAGTTTACGGCCCTACCTATTACTCCTTCAACCGCGGTAAGGCGCACTACGTGGTGATGGACGATGTGCGTTACCTGGGCAACGAGCGCGAGTACGATGGCTACATTACCGAAGACCAGCTGGGCTGGCTGGCAAAGGACCTGCAATACGTGGACAAGAATGCGTTGCTCATTATTAACCTGCATATACCTGTATATAACCAGGTGAAGAACAATAAGGATTTTTATGCTTTGTTAGAGGGATATAAGAATGTACACATCATGTCGGGCCATACCCATTACAATGCCAATAACCTAAGTAACGGCGTATTTGAGCATAACCATGGAACGGTTTGCGGCGGCTGGTGGACGGGCCCTATCTGCGGCGACGGTACGCCGCGCGGTTACGCCGTGTATGAAGTTAACGGTACGATAATATAATGGTATTATAAATCTACTGGTTTGACGGTGGAAAATCAGCTAAGTTTGTATGTGGAGAAGTTGACCAACCAGATGCGCCTGATAGCCAATGTTTGGAATTACGACCCCGATTGGAAGGTAGAATACCTGCTGGATGATAAGCCGATGGGCGTATTGCCTAAAGAAACCGGTTACGACCCACTATCGGTTACCCTGTATAAAGGCGACCAGCTGCCCGCAGGCAGGCATTTTGTAGAGCCGGTACAAACCGATCACCTTTTTATTACCCATTTCGACCCATCAGTAAAGAAGGTTCAGGTGGAAGTAACAGATAGGTTTGGCAATAAATATTCAAGCGAAGTAGATGCAAAATAAACTCTTAATTGCGTTAGGTATAAGCCTCGTAATATCATCGGGCTTTACCATTTTTAAAATGGCAGAAGTACCTTACCCGGCATTTAGTACCGAAGCGCACCGCGGCGGCCGCGGACTGATGCCCGAGAATACCATCCCGGCCATGAAGAACGCCATCGGCCTGGGTGTTACCACGCTGGAGATGGATACCCACATCACAGCCGACGGGCAGGTGGTGCTCTCGCACGATGAGTATATCAACCCGCTGTTCAGCCTTACGCCAGAGGGCGAAGCGATAAGTGCCGAAGAGGCTAAACAACTCATCCTCTATAAAATGCCCTACGCCGAACTAAAAAAGTATGACGTGGGCAGCAAGTTTTACAAAGCATTCGCGCAGCAAAAGAAGATAAAAACATACATGCCGCTGCTTGCCGAATTGATAGATTCGGTACAGGCTTACGCGAAGGAAAAGCACAGGCCACAATTATATTACAACATCGAAACCAAGTGCGCTCCCGAAGGCGATGGCATTTACAACCCGGGCCCCGAAGAGTTTGTGAAACTACTGATGGCTGTGATTGAGAAGAAAAAAATTACACCCTTTGTAGTGGTACAATCTTTTGATAAGCGCACTATACAGATCATCCACCAAAAGTACCCTAAGGTGCGTACCTCATACCTGGTGCAGAAAAAAGCTGAGGCTGCGGAGTATATCAAAGAGCTTGGATTTATGCCATTCATTATCAGCCCAAACTACAAAATAGTGGATGCTGATTTTGTAAAAAGCTGCCATGATAGCCATATAAAAGTACTGCCATGGACGGTAAACACCATCGAAGATATAGACAAGCTGAAGGAGTTTGGTGTTGATGGCATAATCTCCGATTATCCAAACTTGTATTAAAATAACCCGCTGGTGTAAGGCATTATTTGGAGCAGTTCAAAATGGAATTTACAAAGAATCATAAAACCTTTTGCCTTCCATTCCGAGGATAGTTGGTATGTCCCTTTTTTTTAATTGTGCGGCCGCTTGTTTCGCATATAATATCTTAAGCTAAAGTTTTAAGACATCATCTGCTATTCTCGAAGCATAAACAAAGCTATGAGCTTTACGGTGGGCTGCGTTAAATTCCAATGCAGCAGTGCAGAGAAAATTGTGTATTTCCCAATCGTTCACCTACTTTAGCTCCTGCGCATAATCCATATCGTAAGTCAGCACGGTAAAGGACAGTTGTATTGGATATTATTTTTACTTTTCGTCCAAACCAATATGCCCTTCATTTTTTGTTGGTATCGCGATATCAACCCCAATAAGTTTTAATAAATTCAGCCCAAACGCTGCGTTAGGAAACTGGTTGCCGGGCAGTGTTATATTGAAGTATATGGTAAGTAAAAAGATTCAATTCGTTTTAGCTTTGGTAAGCGTTGTCGCTTGCTCATTTAGCGCAAATGCTATGGTGGTAAAGCCTGTTAACCTGCGCACCGAATATCTCGTTAACCCGATCGGTTTGGATGCCACACACCCCCGCTTCACCTGGATGCTGGATGATACCAGGTCCGGTGCAAAACAAACCGCCTACCAGGTTTTTGTAGGTACAGATTCGGCAGCGGTGAGCCATGGGGCAGGAGCCGACTGGGCAACTGCAAAAGTAGCCTCTTCAACTATATTGGCAACCTACCAGGGTAAAGCTCTGCAACCCTACACCAAATATTTTTGGAGGGTGGATATATGGGATAAGGATGGCAAAAAAGCCGCGCCATCTGCCATTAATAGCTTTGAAACCGGCGTGATGAAAATGACTAACTGGAAAGGCATGTGGATAAGCGATGATGAAAATTACACAGTTAAACCCGCCCCGTACTTTCGTACT